>JAQGGX010000055.1 GCA_028289075.1 Candidatus Saccharimonadota bacterium
TCAGGGTTGTCAATTTGCTCAACTGTAGCGTCAATCAGCTCAGTTAAGTTGTGCGGCGGAATATTTGTGGCCATACCAACAGCAATACCAAGCTGACCGTTGAGCAGCAAGTTTGGTAACTTCCCTGGCAAAACTTCTGGCTCCTGAGTGGTACCATCATAGTTATCCCGGAAGTTTACTGTCTCCTTATCAATATCTGCTAGCAGTTCGTCAGCCATACGGGCCATCTTGGCTTCGGTATAACGCATAGCAGCTGGTGGATCTCCGTCCATAGAACCGAAGTTTCCCTGGCCGTTAATAAGCATGTAGCGCATGCTCCATGGCTGCGCCATACGCACCAAGGCGTCATAGATAGATGAGTCACCATGAGGGTGATATTTACCCATCACAGCACCAACGACGTTCGCGCTCTTACGGTGACGAGCGCTACTGCGCAGACCATCGGAGTTCATGCTATACAAAATACGTCGGTGCACTGGCTTCATACCATCACGGACGTCAGGAAGCGCACGTTCAATGATAACGCTCATGGAATAGCGCAAATAGCTATCTTCCATGACGTTTTCTACGGTGTGGCGTTCGACAGTTCGCGAATGGTCAGAAGGTACAATTTCAATTTCTGGCCGGGCGGCTAAATGTTCTTCTTGGCTTGGTGCGTTGTTTAGTTCTTCGTCCATACTAAATATCCAGATCCTTTACAAACTTGGCGCGTGAGGTAATAAAGTTCTTGCGAAGCTCTACTTCGGTGCCCATCAACTTATTAAAGATGGCGTCTGCCTTCTCGGCATCCTGAACCTGTACCTGCATGAGGACACGCTTCACAGGGTTCATCGTTGTCTCGAACAATTGTTCAGCGTCCATTTCACCCAGACCCTTATATCGCTTCTGCTCAATAAAGCCGGCCTGGCGGAAGCGTTCATCGGTTGGAGTAACTTTTAGACCTTCCTTTTTGCGTTCTTCAATAATCCGATCCAGTGTCTTTTCTAGTTCTGACTCATCGTAGATAAAGATGCTGCTCTTGCGTCCTGGCTTGACCAGCTCAAACAGTGGTGGCTTCGCCAAGTACAAATGTCCACCATCAACAACCGGCTTCATGAAGCGGAAGAAGAAGGTCAACAGCAATGTACTAATGTGACTACCGTCAACATCAGCATCGGTCATGATAATAATACGATCATAACGGAGGCCGCCAACGTCAAATGAGTCTTCGATACCAACACCTAGAGCCTTAATCAGGCTCAGGATCTCGTTGTTTGCGAGCATCTTATCGAGACGCGCACGCTCAACGTTCAGAACCTTACCACGAAGCGGTAAGATTGCCTGAGATTTACTGTCGCGACCCGATTTGGCTGAGCCACCAGCAGAGTCACCCTCTACCAAGTAGATTTCAGACTGCTTTGGATCTTTGTTAGAACAGTCAGCAAGCTTACCAGGCATGCCTGAGCCCTCAAGTACACCCTTACGGATAATGTTCTCACGTGCTGCACGAGCAGCTTTGCGGGCACGGGCGGCAAGCAATGCTTTGCCAACAATTTTCTTAGCAATACCAGGGTGTTCTTCGAGGTAGTACACCATGTGTTCACTCAGCACTTGTTCCACGTAACCACGAATTTCTGGGTTACCGAGCTTATTCTTTGTCTGACCTTCGAACTGAGGGTCCGGCATCTTAACGAGGATAACAGCAGTCAAACCTTCACGAGTATCTTCACCCGATAGGTTTTCTTCTTTTTCCTTGAGGAGTCCGTTCTTGCGAGCATATTCGTTTACGATACGAGTCAGCGCCGCTCGGAAACCAGTCAAGTGCGTACCACCTTCTGGGTTGTATACGTTGTTGGCAAATGACTTCACGGTCTCCGTGTAGGTCTCAGCATATTGCAATGCAACTTCAACCTGTACATCTTTAACCAACTTATCAACATAGAAAACATCTTCATCAATGACATCTTTGCCGAGGTTCAAATGCTTAACATACGACTGAATACCACCCTCGAAGAAGAAGCCATAGCTCTCCCCGGTACGCTCGTCAGTCAAGTGAGTACGTAGTCCCTTGGTCAAATAAGCTTGGTGACGTAAGTAATCAACTACCCAGCCGTATTCAAGTGTCGTCGTTTCAAAGATAGTCGCATCAGGATAAAACGTAATAATTGTTCCGGTGTCTGTAGTCTTCTCTCCCTTTTTGATCGGAGTAAGCGGAACACCTCTTTCGTATTCCTGGCGATAGACGTAGCCATTTTTGTGGATTTCAGCAACCAAACGCGTAGACAAAGCGTTCACTACGCTAATACCCACACCGTGAAGACCACTTGATACCTTATAGCCACCACCACCGAATTTACCGCCGGCGTGCAGCACTGTCAGCACCGTTTCCAGCGCACTTTTACCAGTCTTGGCCATAGTGTCGACTGGGATACCACGTCCGTTGTCGCGAATAGTGATACCACCGTCTGCGAGCATAGTCACCCATACATCGGACGCATGTCCGGCAATTGCTTCGTCGACAGAGTTGTCGGCGATTTCTTTAATAAGATGGTGCAGACCATCACGGCCCGTTCCACCGATGTACATACCCGGTCGCTTACGAACCGGTTCTAGTCCCTCAAGGACTTGAATCTGCTGAGAATCGTATTCCTTTTCCTTTTGCTTAGCCACTTCTAACTAACCCTCTCTTGTATAAATATTCACTTTAGTTGCTGTGCCCTTACAGATAGTATAGATGATTTATCCACTACCGACAACCGTATGGCTCTTGTTTGAACACATACATTTATGGTTCAATAAGCATAAGCTTTTGAATAAAAAAATGGAATAAAAAATGTTTAAAAAACTAATTAGTAATCTACCCTTCAACCCGAGCCTCATCGGACAGGTTTCATTTTACTCTAAACGTCTTCATTCTGAGACCTCAGTCCGTCGCAGCGGGCTTATTATAGTGGTCCTGGCCATGTTTTTGCACATCTTTGCCATCATCTCTCCCCCGGAAGCAACCTTAGCTGAATCATCTAACGACATTATCCGTGGCGGTTTCTCAAGCCGCGAAGAAGCAGTCCGTGAGTGCCGTGACAAACGCAAAGATTTCGCCGACATCCTGGCTTACTACCGCGTAACCTGCGATATTCTTGCCGGCGCTCAGACCGTGACTAGCAGGTCTACGAGTCATAATCGCCAGCTCGATTCATTGGGTCGCAGTCCTAAAGGCCCCAAAATTGAACGTACCGGCAAAGTAACCGATGAATACAAAGTAGTCATCGATGGCAAAACATTCTACATGGGAAACCAGTGGTCGTTTGATGGTGGCGCTTACTCTGACTACAAAGTATTAAAAATGACCAATCTCGACGGCAAGGTCATTATGGTCATGTACCGCTGCGGAAATATCGTAACAATCGGCAAATATACACCACCGGCACCTCCAAAGCCGGTCAAACCAACTGACGTATGCAAGAACGTTCCTGGTACGCAAACCAAACCCGAACAATGCCGGCCGTGTGAAGCCGCCGAAAGCAACACCGACACCGCAAGCTGTATGGAACTCAAGAAAGCTGCCCGCAATAGTACCAAAAATATTAATGACGCCAACGGGACTACTGCAAACGGTGGCGATACTATTGTCTATACTCTTTCCACCAAAAATACCGGCAAAGTAAAAGCCGATAAATACGTTATAGAGGAGGATCTTAATGACGTTCTCGACTACGCTGACGTCGTTGATTTGCACGGAGGCACTCAGGACAAAAACAACATCGTTCGTTGGCCGGCAACAACAATTAACCCTGGTGCCACTATCCAGAAGCAAATAACCGTGAAAATCAAAAATCCTATACCTCAGACACCTGTTTCCCTGTCAGACCCTACCCGCTACGACCTTGTTATGACCAACGTCTACGGTACAGCAGTTAACATCAAGCTTCCTCAGACACCTGGTAAAACCAGCGAAGTACTTGCGAGCACCCTCCCTCAGACAGGTCCTGGCAGCAGTACAATCGTCGTATTCAGTATCACCGTCATTGCCAGCTACTTCTTCGCACGCACACGTCTCATGGCAAAAGAAGTAGACGTTATACGTAATGATTTTTCAGTGAGCGGAGGCGTATAGCATGAGTGAGCAACTTCGTCACAGTCCCGAATCAAGAGTAGAACATATCGATACTTCTGAGGAGAGCAAGCAAAACCTTGAACGGATCAAGCAACTTGGCAAAGAATCCAAGGGCAAAGATGACGAGACCATCAGTAGACTGCAGCAAGCCGTTGAACAGCAAGCAATAAGCGGAAAAGAATTGAGCGTTGGTAATAATGAAGCTACTACTCAGTCTTCGCCACTCGGTATGCACCGAGAACTAAAAACAAAGTCTTTCAAACGTTCCATGCAGCGAATACGATCGCAGCTATCATTGCCTGAACGGACGTTCAGTAAAGTCGTGCATCAGCCGATGGTTGATCGCATAAGCGAGACTGCCGGCAAGACTATTACACGGCCCTCAGGCATCTTAGGAGGTGGTATAGCAGCTTTAATCGGCAGCGCTTATCTCCTGTACATAACGAAGTATTACGGCTTCGAGTATAACTATTCTGTATTTATCGTTCTGTTTGCAACCGGCTTCTTTGCAGGTCTACTTATAGAGCTCGTTTATCGACTTTTCAAAAAGCACTAAAGCTTATTGCTGTCATCTCGCTGGTGAAGCATACCCTGGTTATCAATAAATATCGTATCGCTTGTATCTTCGTTACTCGCCTTTAAATTGACTTCGCCGGCGGTAGGAGCTGGCACAGTAGGTGCTTGCGGCTGAGGTACAGGAGCCTGCGGAGCAAAA
>JAQGGX010000065.1 GCA_028289075.1 Candidatus Saccharimonadota bacterium
TCACGGTTGAGTTCCTGCGTTAGACGGCGCTGTGTACGGAGTAGCTTGTTAATGGTTTCAACCATGTGCACCGGGATACGAATCGTACGGGCTTGGTCAGCGATCGCACGGGTAATAGCCTGACGAATCCACCAGGTTGCATAGGTACTGAACTTGAATCCCTTATCAGGGTCAAACTTCTCGACTGCACGCAGTAGTCCGGTGTTACCTTCCTGGATCAGATCAAGCAAGTCCAGGCCACGACCGACGTAGCGTTTCGCAATCGAAACAACCAAACGCATGTTGGCTTCAGCCATCTTGTCTTTGGCATCTTTATCGCCGGCAACCACGCGCTGTGCGAGGCTTAGCTCTTCTTCAGAAGACAAGAGTGGAATTTTACCAATTTCACGAAGATATAGACGAACTGAGTCGTCTGCAATGTCATCTAGGTACACTGGTGCAGCTGGATCGATTTCTTCTTCGCCCTCTTCACCTACCCATTCATCTGATAACTCAGGTGTAGCAGGTTCACTGTCGGCAGTTACCTCAATGTTTGCATCAGCAAGTTCTGTGTAGAGCCTGTCGAGCAAGTCGACGTTCTCGGGAGTGTCATGAATCCGCGAAAAAATCTCGCGTTGTTCAATTTTCCCGTCTTTTTTAGCTTTTGCAATTAATTCTTTTCTTGCAACTTCAAGTCCGGAATCAACCGGCGTGCTCACGATAGGCGTTTCATCATCTGCCACGCTTCACCTCCTTAGCTTGTTTTAGTAATAAATCGAGCTTCTTTACTTCTTCGAGAAGCGTATGCATCGTTTTTTCGTCAGCGTCGTGCATTTGTCCCACGAGCTGACCTTTTTTAGATTTCACAAACTGTTCTATTAGGCGGACCTGTAGTCTGGCGGCTTCGTAATCGAGCTCTACCTCATCAAGGTCTTGATATAACGCCTCATGCTGTAATGCTAACATTTTGACATAATCACCGATATTACGCAATGCACTAACCTGTTTCGTTGCCGTTCCATCAAAGTCCGCATGTGTTTGCAGAAACTGTAGCAATTCGCGCGCTGGGTCGGCATTGAGCATATCTGGCGTCAAAATCTCCAAATGTGGGCGCAACTTTGGGCGCAGCAAGACCAGGCACAGCAAGTGATTCTGCACTTTGGTCATATCTACTACTTTTGGATCAAGTTTGTGTTCAACCTTTAATTGCTTACGAGGTCGGTCAGATTCACGCTCAACGCTACTGAGCTTACTTACCAGGGCTTCCTTGCTCGTACCGATAACCCCGGCGATCTTACCGACATAGTGGTCCTGCTCAACAGTATCGTTCAACTGCTTCACCACATTCAAAATGACGTCACTGAACTGACGCTTACCTGCAGAACTCTCCAGGTCCAACTGCTCTTGGTAGCGCTCTATAAGCCAGTCAAGCGCTGGTTGATGCTGCGTAATTGCCTGCTCCCACAGTTTGGGATCTTTTTTGATTAGTTCATCTGGGTCTTTGCCTTCAGAAATTGTGACAATGCTCAGATTCACGCCAACTTTACTGGCAATCGGGATCGCACGCTCTGTTGCGTTCTGCCCTGCTTTATCCTCATCAAAGGCCAGTCGTACGTCACCTGCAAAGCGGTTCAACGCTTTCATGTGTTGTTCTGTCATCGCCGTACCGGCAGTGGCTACAACCTGCCGCACGCCCGCCTGATGACTGGCAATAACATCTAAGTTCCCTTCTACGACTACGGTATAAGCCACTTTACGCATTGATTCTTTGGCAAGGTGTAGCCCATACACATGGCGGCTTTTGTCATACAAGAGTGTCTGTGGCGTATTAATGTATTTCGGCGCATTCGGATCGTCCTCAAGTAGACGTGCCGTAAAGCCCACCACCCGTCCCTGTTGGTCCATGAGTGGGATCATAAGTCGGCCACGAAACATATCTCCAACTCCTCGGTAACGACGCGTCGTTAAGCCTGCTTGCTGGAGCTCTTTGTCGGTAAATCCTTTTTTCGTCAGGAAATCCACGAGTGCCGTGCCGTTATTGGGCGAGTAGCCGAGGCGGAATTCAATAGCAGTCTCACGAGTAAACTGGCGTTTTTTAGATACATAGTCAAGCGCCGTCTGGCTCTTCGTAAAATGCGCTTGATAAAACTTAGTCGCCAGCTCAACCGCTTCATACAATCGTTCTTTAAACTTACCGGCCCCCGCATTCCTGCCGCGATCAAACTGCGTTAGGTCAACGTTTGCTTTGCGGGCGAGCAACTCAAGTGCACCCTTAAAATCCAAGCCTTCCACTTCCATAACAAAGCTAAAGATATTACCACCCTTGCCAGTACTAAAATCATGCCAAATCTGTTTCTCCGGGCTGACCATGAAGCTCGGTGTCTTTTCGTTGCCGAATGGGCTTAAGCCTTTGTAGTTCCGACCGGCGCGTTTAAGCTGGACGTATTCGCTAATAACGTCCTCGATCGATATACGACTCTTTACCTCTTCAACAGCGTCCATCTACCCCATATTGTACGCTACCTAGTAATCTGGTGCCTGCTTATGCTTAAATATGGGGTATGCAGCCTGAATCACAATTACCCCCGGCTCCACCACCAATGGATCCAAATCAAGGAGGTCATAGTTCTTATGACTTTATTTTTAATCCCCAGGAGAAGGCTAAGAAGTCATTTCTCCCATCTGGGAGTTCAAAGAATAGTCGTATACTGATTGCCATTATTGGTGGCGCAGTATTGCTAGGGGTCATCCTCATGATCGTAAGTCTCTTTTTTAGTAGCAATAAAAGCGGTACCGAAAGTTTAGTTGCTGCCGCGCAGCAGCAAACTGAGCTTATCCGTATTGCGGACATTGGCACTCAAAAAGCCCGTACCACCGCCGGTCGCAACATTGCAATTACTACCAAATTGAGTTTGGAAAGCGAAAAAGCCCCCTTGCTTGCAGCCATTAAGCAGCAAGGCCGCAACATTAGCGGCAAAGAGTTAAGCGCGGGCAAAAAGCTTACTACCGACAAACTCCTGACCAACGCCGACCAATCGAACCGCTTTGACGAAGTCTTTATCGAGAAGATCCAAGCCGACCTTGTGATTTACCAGAAGGCACTCAAAACAGCTTACGATCAAGCAACTGACAAGAAAGCCAAACAAGCACTCTCGGATCAGTACAAGAAAGCTTCGATACTCGCGGGCGTAAACCCCGAAAACTAAATCAACCCTAACAGATTAAGGCACGCATTTTCAGATATTTCACAGTACTCCTTCGGAGTAGCTTTTGCGAGTTACTTTTTGTCTAAAACGTCGAGGGATGAGTACAGCTGAGGCGATGCGGTCGGCAAGCGCCATGGGCTGCTTTAGCACCCGCTAGAGCGCCGTGGAGACTTAGTGTACGAGCTTAATTGAGGCTATTTAGCGGCGGGAATAGTACTGTCAGTGCCCGTGACAAGCTGGTAGCTGTGATTGATAAGTCCTTGGAGCTCTTCCAGTGGCAACTGCCCGGTGAGCACTATCGTATTCCAATGTTTTTTGTTAAGGTGATAACCTTCCATAACTGTTTCGTATTTTTCACGAAGTATGACTGCAAGCTGTGGGTCACATTTCAGGCTAATGCGTACTGGTTCTTTGCCCTCAGTAAGCAGTGCAAACATTTTGTCTTCAACTTTGTAGACAGCCACTTCTTCACCAAACGGATAATCCCGTCTGGCGATCGGCATACTCAGTACATATTCTTCTACGGTATTACGATCTATCATCTTCGCTCAATTTTACCAATTACCTCTGGGAGTTCAAGTAGAGAATTTATTAGAGTCCTATTTTTAGGCTTGATTGTCTTGGTCATGCTGTTTGAACCAGTCCAGGTAATACTGGAGTTCAGCGATTGAGGCCTGAATATCGTCAAAAGCTCGATGTACTTCTTTTTTTTCAAATGACTCGCCGTATTTGCCCTGCATGAGAATCTTCCAGCTGCTCACATCAAGCATGCGGTAGTGCAACTTGAGATCGAGTGAAGGCCACCAGTATTTTATAAAGTTACGGTCGTTATGAATGGAGTTTCCGGCGAGCACGGCCGGTTCCGTGCCAAAATTCCGTTCAATAAGTGCAATCAGTTCCGATTCTACCTCAGATGAAGTCTTGGCCTCATCGAGATTACTCAAAAAATCATCACGGTTAGCGGGGTAGTCCTTCCACCAGATGTTTTGCTGCATACGCGCAACGACTGTTTCGCGCGGTTGCTTTACGCGAGCCTCATAGCTCTCTAATGTTCGGAAATTAAAATCAGTCACCTCTACAGCAACTTCAAGGATGACATCGTTGACAGCATCCAAGCCTGTCATTTCCAAATCCACCCACAGTAACCTAGTCGGTATCGCTTTTTTATCGATCACGTCGTATCCCTAATCTCGGATTAATACTAATAAAATTCTTTGCCCACCGCGTGA
This sequence comes from Candidatus Saccharimonadota bacterium, assembly GCA_028289075.1. Classification (GTDB taxonomy): domain Bacteria; phylum Patescibacteriota; class Saccharimonadia; order Saccharimonadales; family JAQGGX01; genus JAQGGX01. The sequence continues at coordinate 4,415 of JAQGGX010000065.1, forward strand.
TAAAGCCTGACTTCTTACCGAAGATATGCCGCACACCAATGACTGCCATTATAAGGCCTCCGGCTGCATCGACAATAAGATCCCACATCGTATCGTGCAAACTACCATGTTGCAGATCTCCTGCCCAGAGAGCATCACCCGCAAATTCAAATATTTCCCAGAGAGCCCCCATGGCGAGAGCTAGACAAAAAATACTTGCCCCGACGAACAAACGGCCCGCCCGTAAACTTCCCTGCTGCACCTTAACGTACAAAATAAGAAAGCCAATGTAGCCGAGAATGAACCCCGAACCTGTATGCAGCGCCGCATCCCACCACCAGAAGCGCTCATAGGCATGCCCAAGCTCGCCTATGAACACACTGGCGTACATGAACAGCACGAGTACTACATTGAACTCAATCGGGAGCGTAATCCTGGCACTTGCACGTATTAGTTCAGGCAGGTACATGAGCATAAACGTAAGCAAACAGAATACGAGCGCGCCCCATTGTTGGAAAGAAACTGCTACGACTGCGGCAACAATTGTTGAGAGCTTCAGGAGCGTGAGCACATACCCTTGGATTCGATCATCCCACGGCAGTATGGCTCTTATGTGCTTACCCTTCATTGTTGTAAGTATACGCTTGTTCACTAAAGTGAAACACCACTTAGACGGTCATTTCTGAAAAGCGCTATACTAGGTGGTATGTTAAAGCCAAAAAAACTTCTACTTATTATTGTCATTCTAATCTTAGGAAGTCTGCTGTTACTATTCTTTATCAGAGAAAGAGCAACCGCCCCCTCACTCACTCAAGTGAATAAAACAGCAGGTCAAAACACTACTCCAGAACAGTCGACTGGTTTTGATAAAACTAAGCATTCTACTAGTGATCCGGCCAGTATCTGGGTTGTCAGCAATAAAAAGCGCCCCCTTGGAGCAGATTACAAACCTGAAAAGATCGTCACTCCGAACATCCGCTTGCGTCTAGGTGCCGGCGAAGAACAAATGCATGTATCAAACGTCATGGCACCAGCTCTAGAGCAAATGTTCTCCGCAGAACAAAAAGACGGCCTCAACCACAAGCTCAGCAGTGGCTTCCGCTCATATGCCCTGCAAAAGCAGTTCTATAACAACTACGTTGCTCAGGACGGGCAAGAAAAGGCAGACACGTACAGCGCTCGCCCCGGCACCAGCGAGCATCAAACAGGCCTGGCTGCTGACGTTATCCCAGCAAGTGATAAATGTCATTTGGAAATCTGTTTTGCGGATCTTCCTGAAGGTAAATGGGTTGCAGAGCACGCACATGAATACGGATTCATTATTCGCTACCAACAAGGCAAAGAAGCCATCACAACCTATCAGTTCGAACCATGGCACATTCGCTATGTGGGGACGGATCTCGCCCAAGAGCTACACAAATCCGGCCTGACGATGGAAGAGTTCTTTAACCTCCGTTAGTTCTAGTACGTATTACTCGTGAGCATTTTGACACTCGTATAGCTATTCAATAGTTTGTCTATGCGTGATGTTTGGGCTAATACAGTTGTGCCATTATGGGAACGGCTCTATGGACCAGCTGCCTTATCTAGTGGATAGATCATAAATACATGTCGTGAAAGCAGGACTTCTCTCGATTT
>JAQGGX010000067.1 GCA_028289075.1 Candidatus Saccharimonadota bacterium
ATAGATTACAGCAACTTCGTACTGTGCCATAGAATCTCTCCTTTGGTTAATGCCTATACTCACGAATGGATATAAGCTGAGTTAATAACTGGGGTAGTATACTTTAATTACCTCTGTTAGTCAACTACGCCGCTTTTGCAAGCAAATGAGTTTCAAGACGAGGAATAAGTGCAGCTCTTAGGTCAGGAGTACCAAGCTTATACCAAACCAATCGTTGAGGTCCATCGGGCATTCCTGGATGCAGCAAGCGCATTCGGCGTGTCATTGAGTACTTTTCACGGATGGTTTCACTCGCCACTGCTACAGCACTCTGTAGGAAGAACTTCCCGAGCTTCGTTTTTTTCTCCAAATCCTGTGTATGCAAGAACTCGTCGATATGGCGGTTGCTCAGGTGATTGATATTCTGCCGTACTGCATAGTCATGGAAAAAATCACGAATAGGACCGTAACGATACAGAATATGCCGGTAGCTAAACGGATCTTCTGGGTTATCAGTCGGCATGCGCAGGAATTCAGCCTCTTGCGTGCGTATTGGCCTTCTCACTGGCTCTCCACTGCTCAGATCGATTACTTCATCGGGGATATAGCCAGCACAAGCCAGCACGCAGCGCGAAAAGACATCTGCATCATCACGCGCTAATTCAGGCCCTTCAAAATACTGATGGTAACGCAATGGACCGGCGTTATGCAGCTCACGTTCAAGAATCTGCAAACGACTATTCCGGAGCGCCAGACCAGCTACAGTCTTAAGCAAGGGGTGTTGTTTGGGGTGATAAGAATGATGAACATCCGCTATCTCCGGTCGATCTAAAGGCAACCAGTCACATTTCGGGGCAATAGGCAGCGGTATACCTGTTAACTCATCTACAGGAGTTATAAGTTCTGCCGACATATGGCCTCCCTATTTTTTGTTTGATTGCTGCCAAAGTACTTACGCTAATAGTAGAAACTAAAAACAACAATGACAAGAGATCAAATTAACAACACATATACCGAGGAAATCAATTGTACCTACTGGACGAGGAAGCGTTCTTTGGGCTCGTCAGGCATGTCGTCATAGACATCGCCCTGGCCGCCGTTAGCAGTGCCGCCAAAGACTTCATCCATAGACTTCACCAGCACTTCACGGGGACGATTGCCATCCGCAGAGCTAATAATGCCCTGCTCTTCCATCGTTTCGATCAGTCGGGCTGCCCGGCCGTAGCCGATACGCAGTCGTCGTTGCAATAAGCTAGTACTAGCCTTTTTGCCTTCAATCACTGCCATCACGGCATCTTTGTACATATCATCATCTGCATCCTGGCCGCCGTAGTCAGCCACAACCCCGCCCTTACCGTTGAGCTGCACTGGTTGCGAAACAACCTCATCGTCATACTGCGGTGGACGCTGCATGCGCAAGAAATCAGTTACCTTCATGGTTTCACCATCTTCGATGAGCGCAGCCTGTACACGCTTTGGCTTCGGCATATCACTTGTCAGTAGCAACATGTCACCACGGCCGAGGAGCTTCTCTGCACCCATCTGATCAATGATGGTTCGTGAGTCAATCTGGCTGGCTACGGTAAACGCAATTCGAGCCGGTACGTTCGCCTTGATGAGCCCTGTAATAACATCAACTGACGGACGCTGTGTGGCCAGTACCAAGTGGATACCGGCAGCACGAGCCTTCTGCGCTAGTCGAACAATCAATGCTTCCACATCGCGTGCAGCCATCATCATCAGATCAGCCAACTCGTCGATCACGATCACGATGTATGGCATGCCCTCTTCTTTTTTGAGGTTGTTGTACTCGCCAATGTTACGCTTACCGACTTCAGCCATAGTGCGGAGTCGTCGTTCCATCTCTGCAACCGCCCACTTCAGCGCACTAATACACTTTTCAGGGTCATTAATAACCGGGGTGAGCAAATGGGGAATGTCGTTATACGGCGCCATTTCAACCTGCTTTGGGTCTACCAGGATCAGCTTCAGGTCACTTGGGCTGTTGTGGTACAAGAGACTCGTTAGGAACGTGTTGATCATAACTGACTTACCAGAACCAGTCTGACCAGCCACGAGCATGTGAGGCATCTTAGCGAGGTCACCAACAATTGGATTGCCCGCAATGTCCTTACCGATAACAAATCCTAAAGGACTGTTAAGGCTTTGCCACTCGCGTGACTGAAGCAGGCTGCTCACACGTACGGTAGCGGACTTTATATTTGGTACTTCAATACCAACGGCACGCTTACCAGGAATCGGCGCTTCTATACGAATTGAATGTGCCGCCAGGTCGAGCGACAAGTTATTATCAAGCGCAGTAATTTTGGTCAGCTTCACGCCTGTTGGTGGCTTAAGTGTGTACTGCGTAACACGGGGACCGATGTTCGCCCCTTCCATCTCGACATCAATGTTGAAGTTCGCAAAGGTATCTTTAATAATTTCAGCATTAGCCTCAACGTTGCCGGCATCAGCTTTGTCCTGCTTTTGAATAAGCAGATCTACACCAGGGAACTTCCAGTTTGGGTCACTTGCTGTAGTTAAGGCTTCGTGGTTCTCATTAATAGTCAGCTTCTGAGCGCTATTGCGGAAGGTGCCGCCGATCTTAGCAGTAGCAGGTTCGCGCTGTTTGCCATGGTGCTCCACTGGCACACCTTCGTTGAGCTTGAAGCCGGTTTCGCCCGCTCTTGCCTTAAGGTCAGACAAATCAGTATCGCCTTCACTCTCAGGGCGCTTAAAGGAGTCAAAGATCGCAAGTAGTACTTTTGGTGAAATACCAAAGGCAAAGAAGAATGCCAGCGTCATAAGAGCAAAGTACAGAATTGCTGCCGGCATTTTATCGAGCGCAGACAGGACTGCGCCGCCGACTACTTGGCCAACTGCACCACCATGGCCACCGTCGAAGGTCCCAGTACTTGCGTTTTTTGTAACAAAACCGACGTGTAGCCAGCCGGCAGCCATCGTGAGGAACGCAATCATGCTGACAAATCTGTTCAACGGTACCTTGTGGTCTTCGTTCTTAAACTTGTGGATACTAAAGACTATAAATGCTACCGGCAACAGATGTGCAGCCAGGCCGAGTAGCCAGTAGGCACCCTTAAATAAGTTCTGCGGCAATGGACCACCGGTATTAAAGCCGCCGAGTAGCAGGAATGCAGCAATAACAATTAATAAAATTGCGCCAGTAATTGGCCAGAAGGCTGATCGCTCAACTACCTCTGGTTCTGCTTTTCGTCTTGTTTGTTTTTTCTTCTTTGCCATAACCGTTATATTATATCCTTTTTCCCCTTATAGTCTAGTCGGTTCGGAGGTAAGTAGTCTCCTTAAATTTACTGCCAGATTCTCGCCTACTCGTGCATCGATAGCTCCTTGATAAATCTGCTCATCCCGTGCCTCAGATTGCTGAACTTGACGCCATATGTAACCATACCCAAGTCCTTGGGCGAAACTAAAGAACTCATGGGAAGTTTCGTCCTCACTATCAGGGTTATGATCCATATCGGCCGCCCGCAATTGCATAGAGACGTCTATCTGCCTGCTTTCACCTTCTGCATATTCCCGCAGGTATAGCTCTCCGGTAAAATAATTGCGATCGTCAAGCTGTTTCCGAAATTCAATATAGCCAAGCAGCTTACCAGGACTCGTCGTGCCTCTATCTGCGAGAATACTACCAAGCAGATCACTGCCGTATTCGTTTAACCAAACAAAATCAATTTGTCCTCCGGCAGTTGTTCCTCCAATTCTCGAGCGGACTCCAAGGGGTTCGTCCGCACTATCTACGCCTACCTCATCAACAGAAAGCGCTGACTGGTACATATAGAAAACTTCTGGACGGACTGAAGCTAAAGCCTCAGCAGCTTTAGCGATGCGACCGAATGTACCCTTATTCAGCACTTCTCCTCCGAGGGGATGGATATTTGGATTTTGGTTAGGATTTTCTGGGCTAGTCATTGTTGTATATTTTATCACAAATAAGCGTAAGCGTCAATAGAAAAAGCGAACGCCTTACGAACGTCCACTATGGATATGCATTTTGCTAACCTATGTTCTACTGATTATGGTTTGGGCGATCAGGTTCACGGGCTGTCCGCACGGCGTAGTCAACAAACACAAGGAATGGATCATTATAAGACCTTGGACGTCGCTCAGGCATTTCTCGAATATCAGGAACTTCTACTGCCGAAGGGATTCCGGATAAACCAAACAATTCTTCCGCCTCTGCTACTGCCCGTAATTCCTCGGCTGTAAGGGGCGCATCAAAATCAGTTTCATCCTTAGGGAATTTTGATGGTCCAGATTCAAATGAAATTGACATAATAACTACATTATACCAAAAATACAGTAACTTGTCAATAGCTCACCCCTGTTAATAAGTTCCCTGGAGACGCATAGGGTCACCCTGTACGGCGAGCCGGTTATTGGCATCAGAAGCAAGAGCCAGCTGGCGCTCCTCAACTTCCGTTTGGTCAAGATGCGCACTAAATACGAGAATAATCGGCGTAGCCTCCGTTACTGCTGGATCGTCAGTGGGTTGATCCAGATCCATACTTATCACAAAGAGATGTCCATACTTTTCTGCGTCTCCTCTCCTTACGGCCTCTATCGCCTCTGCCGCAAGGGCTGCTTTTTCGTTCTCGCCGGACTCAAATATCCACATATTGGAACTCAAGTTTACCTGCGTTCGGAACTGTCGCATAAGATGTTTTGTAAGTACCCCATACCATTCATCGGACAGACGTATGCAAGCTACTTCGTACTCCGAAGACCCCGAAAGAACTTCAGAAGGTTCGTCAGGGCTTGACTCAAATTCAGGCGAATCGTTGGCTGTCATAATACTCACCCTACACCTGAAAAAATTGTCTTGTCAACATACTACTTCCCTTTGTCGATGATATGAAAAGAGAGTGACCTGCACTCTCTTTTCTAGGTAGCTACAATTTGACGTTAATCAGTTCTAGCATCCTGACCTAACAGTTTGGCACGCATCGCTTCAAACCGTCGCTGCTGCTCTACTGCAATCTGCTCTGGTGACTGTGGGACTGCTTGGGGTTGCTGTGGCTGGCCTGGTTTGCTGCC
>JAQGGX010000070.1 GCA_028289075.1 Candidatus Saccharimonadota bacterium
AGTTGATTCCAGCATTGAGATGCTCAAAAAACCTGACGCCGAGCTGTTTGAGTTGGCCGAAAAGATGGCGAATGCTTCTGGCGAAGAGGTGTTATTTATTGATAACACTATCGGTCACATCAATGAAGCTAAAGCCTACGGCTGGCAAGTCTACTATTATGATGCAGCGAATCATCAGGAGAGTTGTGAGAAGTTAGAGAAGTTTCTGTCAGAACAAGATTTAATGTAGTGTTTGTTTGCCACTTCTATTCTACAGGGGGGGAGTTGGTTACGTAGGCGAGTTCACCTGTAACTGGTTTGACAACACGCTGATATTACCGATAACATCATTCCACCGAACCACTTCCGCCACTATTGGGTTAAAAAGCGGGGGCGGAAGGGTCACTAATGAAAACACCTCAGCTAGTCTGGGGCTTTTTTCTTGGTGTGAAACGTTCCTGACTGTCATCAATTTTAGTTCACCATACCATTATATTGATTACAAATTTATTTAATGGTATTAAATACCTATGTCAATCGAAGGCAGAAGTCCATCTTCAGAACAACCTATTACCGCCGAGTGGAACGGGTCCAGTATACATGTCCATGACCTAGATGGAATTGTTGAGGCCGCTGCAGTCAACCCTACCACCATATATAACAGCGACGATTTCCCGTATCCAATCAAGCACGTGCAGGTTACTGCCACACACAAATACAGCTATAAAACATTAGGAAATAGACCCCCAACAAATTGGAGTAGAGGCCAAGCAGGACGAGCGCTACCTAGCAGCCCGGACTCGTCTTATGGCTCGCATCTTGTAGATGATTATTGGAAAATGCGAGGCGGAATAGATGATGAAGTCGCAGCACATCTTGAGCGAGTCGAGCCCAAGATGGAGCGACATAAAAAGTCCGCAACTATGGGCAAGTTCGCCGTAGAAGAGGTGGCGGCACGAGCATTTTATGACATTATGGTTCGTCCTTTCTTGCTCAAAGGTAATCTGAACAGCTCAACAAAAGAGAAAGCTTTTTCTCCTGACGAGGCCTATGTTGATAACTTCGTTGCCAGCATGCTAGATAATGGCGCAGTTTCGCAAATGTACATACGACTATTACAGTCCCGGCCAGGAGAGAAGCCAACGGATTCACGGATAGGTTATGGAGCGCTAGAGCTATTACGGACGTGGGCTATCCGCACACGGGTCGCCAAGAAACTAGGTCTGGATTATTCCGTAAACATTGTTGATGAAACTGAAGCTTTCGACCAGGGCGAGCAAATAGGCTTCACCGCTGAGGCTATTACTGATTCATACGATGCCATGCGTTACTTGCTTGACCGCTATGGGCTTGGTGAGTCAGATATCCGGCTCACGCCATTCTCGAATCAAGCTAGCTTGTATCGAGGAGGCGAGAATCGAGATGACGATTTAGCCAAGGAATACGAACAGCTTTTAGAAAGCAATATAGAAAGAACGCTTGAGGATATACGGCTTGGCGTATTTTCCCTGAGCGCGATTCGCGTGGTTATGATACATAGACTGCGGCATGGGGATGGCTTTACAAGCGTTTCGGCAAACCGAGACTTCGAGTACCTGACGGATTTCCACCAAGATAATATAGATAAAACACTATCTGTATCTGAAAGCTTCAACAGTGCCCTGCAAATGCGGAAAGCTGCCAAAAGACATATCGGCCAAGCTGGTCTGGAGGGTGCATTCCCAGAATTCTTTAATAATGCGACGGTGTTGCATTGGGGCATCTCCAAAAAAGGCGACCGAGTATCCATTCAGCCGAACTTCAAAGTATACCAAGGTCGTTTAGTGACTCCAGGATACGCTCTGCCGGTTTATGGAAACGACAATCAATTCCTAGGGCTCACGAGCTACTCAGATCATACAACTGAAGGTTTTGATGTCGTTGACGGCCCTAACTCTCTGCCGACAGCGTTAATTAAACGGGAGTAGACTATGCTCTAATGTATTCAGAAACATCGTTAACATCACATAAATAATGAGAAAAAAATGAGAGAACTAGAACGTAACGATTTTCATGGCTTCCTTGATATTGTCCAGGACGTGTCAGCCGAAGAACTCCCGCGCCATCTATGGCCGCATGATCCCGAATATGACCCGAACGCGCATTTGGCTCCGGTCGCGGAAAGGCACTTTAATGAAGAAGCAACGCAATATGCCTGGATGATGGAACTGAAAGACAACATTCCTGACTATCGGTGGCTCTACGAAAGACTGCAAGACCCAGTCTCCAGAGATACACTTACTTCAATCATGCGCTACCGTCTAAGCTGGAACGGTGCAGACCTAACTCAAACCCAGCGGATGCAAAAATACTTTGACTGGGCATTAATTGATCGTCCTGATGATGCTGTATACGTGGATGCGGGCGCATATGATGGTGGTTCGGTTGGCAATTTCGTAAACATGTATGGCGACGATTACAAGGCTGTTCACGCTTTCGAGCCGTTCTCAAACTCATTTGCCATGTTGACGGAAGGCTATAGTGGCTATCGGGATACCACGCTCAATCAAAAAGGCCTCTGGGACGAAACAAAAACACTTACTTATGCAGGTAAGGGTCAGAGTGTTACGGTGGCAACACCCGATTCAGAAGCCAAGCCCGACGGCACTATCGAGGCAATCAGATTGGATGATTACTTAGACGAAGAGCCGTCACTCATTAAGATGGATATTGAGGGCGCAGAGGCTCGAGCAATCCGTGGTGCGTACAGGGCGATTGAAGCAGGACTGCCTCAATTAGCGATTTGTGCATATCACCTCATTGATGACTTGAGGGTTTTACCGCGGCTCATAACGGGCATCAGCGATGACTACGAACTTTCACTCCGCAATTATAAGACGCGAGGTTCGGCAGAAATCGTATTGTATGCACGGTCTGGAGCATAAGGGCGTAGGGTATGGCTAGAAGTCCTGAGAGCGGACCAAGCGAATATGTAGTTGGCTTTGATGTTGGCGGCACTAAAACTAATGTTCTAAATAGCGACAGTGACGAAGTAACAAGGTACACTACGGCCAACTTCGACAGCCCCTATGAGGTCATTGACACCTATTTGTCGGAGACCGAAAAGCATCCTGCGGTAGTTTGTTTGGGTATGGCTGCCGTCCGCAATTCTGCGGATGGCAGTATGCGGCTCGCAAAAAGAGGGTGGCCACTATTTAAGCCAGAAGAGGCTAGCGAAAGATACGGTGCAAAAGTAGTCACGGCAAACGATATGATTACGACCGCTGCCGGAATTTTCGAGCAAGACGTAGAAACTGAGCCCATTAAGCCCGGTAGCCCTGTTGAATCTGACCCGACGCTCGTCTACGCCTGGAGCACAGGCATAGGGGCGTCTCTAGTTGTGCCCTCCGAAAGAAACAAATACCTACCAAGCGCAGTAGGCCATGCTGGGCTTGCGCCACAACACGAAGATGAAGTGGACTATCTGCGCTTTGTCGCAAAACGCCATAATGGAAAACTTTCCATAGAATTTGCGCTTGCGGGTGAGTTCGGCATAGATAATTTAGTGGATTACTACTTGGAAAAGAACCCCGACGCTATGCTCGACCTCTACACTCTCATTGCCCAGGACAAAGCGGCCAATGTTTCGACTGGCCAAGTGCTTGTTGATGTCGCTCGTGACGGCGATAGTCCTGCTCAAGCAATGGCGCACAAGATTCTAAATCGCCTAGGGGGACTCTTAGGATACACTTTGCGCAACCAAGTGCTAGCTGTTCAAGTTGGCGATATAAAAATGACGGGGAGCGTGGCCTTAAGCCTTGCGCCTTACCTTGCCGAGCACACATCTTTCATAGAGCGCTTTGTCGATCAAGAAGCCAGGTGCGCTTACATTCCAGAGGCTATCGCCATCGACTTAGTGAAAGACCCCCTTGTTGCAGTGAAAGGGTCACTTGTATTGGCAGAAAAAGAACTTGAACGACTTAATACGTAAGCAGGAATGAAGCATGTTTCAATTCGATGACAGTTTTTTACGCAAGCAGATAACTTTATTAAAGTTGATGGTAGTATCGTTACTGAAGCCGAGTGGTTCACCATACCATTATATTGATTATAAACGTATTTAATGGTATTAAATACCTATGTCAATCGAAGGCAGAAGTCCATCTTCAGAACAACCTATTACCGCCGAGTGGAACGGGTCCAGTATACATGTCCATGACCTAGATGGAATTGTT
>JAQGGX010000081.1 GCA_028289075.1 Candidatus Saccharimonadota bacterium
AGAGCACTTCGGCCATCCTTCATATCAAATCGTGCCCAATGCTCAAACCAATCAGAATAAATGCATAATAGTAAGCCGTGTCAGCTTGCACCGGCACATGTGCAAGCACGGCAACTAACTTACCGATAAAGCTCACGTATGGGCGCAGCGAATAATACTTGGTTTTCTTGCGGCTCATAGACGCGAATCATATGCCGAAAGCCGTTAGTTCGCTACCTAAAGTGACTCTAGGAACGTCTTGAGTTCTGCAAACGGTTTGATCTGTGTGTACGTCTTCTTGTCATTTTCCGCATCTAGTTCAGCTCGGGTTACGTCGTAGCCTTCAGGGATGAAAATCTTATCCCAGCCAAAGCCATTCTCTCCTGCCGGGTGTTCAGCAATCTTCCCATCAAGATGACCTTCAAAATACACTTCCGTTTTACCATCGTAGTAGCCGAACATGCAGCGAGCCACCGCGCTTCGGTCCATACCATCAAGCATCCGGCACATCGTTTCAAACGGCACTTCATCTACAAACCATTTAATAAACGTTCCCGGTAACCGCCCGAGTGCTATGAACTCCAAACTGACATCTTCAACTAACACCGGTCCCTGCACTGTTTCGTACGCTTGCCGAACTTTATGACGAACAATTTCCCTGAGTTCCAGCGACTGGATCTCATCCAAATCAACTTTTATATACTCAACCGGATACCCCAAGTACTTGGCAAGATAATCTGCCTTGCCCTGATTCCCCGTAATAAATGTAATCTGTTTCATCCCAAACATCATACTACGTTCTGATCAAATGCTTTGTGTAGCCCGCAGTTACAAGCCGCTCGTAGGCACCGAGGTTGGTTAAATGTTAAGTATAGGCATATTTATCTCGTAACCCAGCTACCTTTTGAGCTAAAACTGTTTATGCCAGCAACAGACCGTGGCAGCCGAGGCTACTCCGACCCATATACCGAGCAACGCAAAAAATCATTATTCAACACTAAAAAGCGGCCATCAAATTCGTGCATATACCTTAAGCGGCCAAATCGTATTTCTCAACAACTAATTGCAGCATTTTGGTGCGCGCTGCTTGTGTTTTCTGGGGGACTTCTTCATTCGGCTTTATCTCGTCCAGTCGCAAGCATAGCCTAGCAATATGCAGTATAAATAGCTTGTTGACGTCCTGCTGAGCCCTGATCGTTTCCTCATGGGTACGGTCAGCGGGAATGACGCCAAGGTTCTGGAATATCTGCGCATACTGTAGAGGCCGCGCATTAACCCAGTTGTACACGTAATGAAGCGGTGGTTTTGGCAACCTTTTATAACCAAGTCCAAGCATCATAGCCATTGGTTCGTGTGTATAAACGTCGAGATTCTCAAGTCCATCCGCAAATTTGCCAACTTCAGAGGGGCGTTCCTGCTTTAAGTGTATTTTCTCGCCATACATTGCCTTGATTTCCCTTGCCCGGGTTGCTGCCTGCATAAGTATTCCAGCGGGAGTTGCAATCCAGCTTTTCACGTGGCCATGCGGTTCACGGTCGTGTTCGGCCGTTATCCATTCGGAGGTATCTGAAATGCCAAGCTCCAGACTATCGCCGAAGCTCTCCAGCCATTCACCCGGAGTATACAGCGTTTTCTCAGGTGTAGTGGTAAGTTTGATCGCATCTTCGCCGGGATTTCTGCCGAGTTGTTCCTGTACGCCATTAATAGCTTTGGCAGAACTAAGCACCGACACCCGTACGCGCTGGTCAATACCCCCCGGATACTTCGGCCCTGCCACTTCCGAAGCAACATGGATATCAATATAGCCAGTTGCATTCCCTAGTAATCCCCGAAGGTCATAGGGCTGCGAAGAATCATAGTGGTGTAATCCAGCTAAGTCTTTCTCCGCATCGGGTTCATGCCCTGCCTCTCTTATTTCCATATCTAAAAGGCCTGGCATATCTTGCCCGGCTACACTGCGCACATCCTGCAACCTATTTATGCTTATCTGTCGTGGGGCCTCGTCAAAATGTATATCAATTTGGTCCTGAGCAGCTTGAACTACTTGCTCAAAGGCAATATCATCGTGACGATAGCAGTCACCTACAGTTCTCATATGTAATATTATACAATATGTTTGTAATAAATACAATCATACATATCTGAAGTTACTCTTGCTTTTGACCTTTGTTACCATAGAGGGCATGAGTTCAATTAGCTTTGGCATAGTGATTTTGTAACACAACTACCTTTTGAGGTAAAACTAAGAATACCATCTACTGATAGTGGCAAGCGTGGATATTCTAATCACTATATTTTCCCGTTGAAGAGTAATCTAGAATGTTAAAACACAACGAAATAATACGTTTACCTATAAGAAGTCAGGTTAGTTACGTTTTGCGCGTACGTCATTCGTACTAATGATAGCGTAGCCTTCTTTCCCGCCATCACTACTCAGTGCGACTGCATATGCCAGGACGTTGCGCGTTTCGGCGTCTACCAGACCTTCGAGAGACATGCTGAACAATTTTTGCAACTTATCGGCATTGCTTCCTAATCCATGAAAAGGTTCGTCAGATCCGTTGAATCTGTCCATTGTTGCAGGTATTAACTCTACGTCATTATGCGCGGTGGGATCTAGTACGATTCTTCCTTCATGTATACCCTCAAAGATTGCTAATACTATAGGTGACAGTTTTGCAGTTTCATTCTTGCCAGGATATATAGCTACTGTAGCTGGAAAACCATAATAATTTTCATGCCCATAATTCCCTAGTACATATGTGTTAGGGTTAATGCCTGCTAACTCTAAAGATTCTTGTATAAGTGGCGCTAGTCCTGTGCCCAAAAATGACCTTAATGAGGCCTGTAGATTCAAAGGTTCGTTGTCCATGTTTTCTGGATTAACGATTTCATTCATATAAATATGATATCAGATTAACAGTTTTTGTCAATAGTATTAACAGAATCTACCCCTGTCGTGCTATAGTAATTGTATATGAGTTTATCTATCGGAATCGTGGGGTTGCCGAACGTTGGGAAATCAACGCTCTTCAACGCCCTTACAAACAACAACATTTTAGCTGCGAACTATCCGTTCGCAACAATCGAACCAAACACGGGTATCGTTCCCGTCCCTGACGTACGTTTGGATAACCTTGCCAAGCTCTACAATTCACAAAAAGTAATTCCTGCGACCGTCACGTTCGTCGACATCGCCGGGCTCGTAGCTGGTGCCAGCAAGGGCGAAGGCCTGGGCAACCAGTTCCTGGCCAACATCCGTACATGTAACGCCATCTGCCACGTTGTACGAGTATTCGACGACAGCAATGTCGTGCATGTGGATGAGCAACATGACCCCAAAAAGGACATGGATGTTATCAACACAGAACTTGTCCTCGCGGATCTCCAGACCGTGGCCAAGCGGCTGCCGAAACTCGAGAAAGAATCCCGGGCTAATCCTAAGCTCCGCCCTGAATATGAAACGCTCCAAAAGGTACAAGCAATTCTGGATGCGGGCACTCCCCTGTCACATGCAGATGAAAAGCTCGACCTAGAGCATTTATCAGATTTGCATTTACTGACCGCAAAGCCAGTTATCTATATGTTTAACGTCGATGAAGATACGTTGGTTAACGAAGACCGTAAGAAAGAATTAACTGACCTCGTTGCTCCTGCAAAGGCATTGTTTGTCAGCGCCAAGCTTGAGAGCGAACTGCGTGAACTGGACGAAGCCGACCGCACTGAACTGCTGGAAAGTTACGGTGTTAATGAGTCTGGTCTCCTCCAACTTATCCATGCCGCCTATGACACATTGGGCTTACAAAGCTACCTCACGGCTGGCGAAAAAGAAGTCCGTGCCTGGACCATTCACAAAGGTGCTACTGCCCCACAAGCCGCTGGTGTCATCCACGGTGACTTTGAAAAAGGCTTTATCGCAGCCCAAGTCGTGGACTACAACGATCTGATTGCCGCGGGATCTGAATCCGCCGCTAAGTCTGCTGGCAAGATGCGCACCGAAGGCAAAGAGTATGTTATGGGCAGTGACGACGTCGTGGAATTCCGCTTTAACGTTTCCAAATAACTTTCGCCGTGGAGACTCAGCTGTACGAAGTTCCTTACAGGTTGCGCGTAATTACACCGGCGAGTTCGGTGACCTTCGGCCAAGTGCTGTTCTTGGAGAAAATAGCGATTACATACGTCTTGCCGTCTTTGGTGACGATGGCGGCATCATTCTTCATGCCGTTAAATTCACCCCACTTGTTATAGACCTCACACCCACTGCAGGCGCGCCGTATTGCTTCGGGGTTTTTAGCGGGCGCTAATGATTTCAGTGCAAATTCACGCGTAGCTTTGTCGAACCCTACGCCTTTGTAGAGGTTAGAGAATAATAATGTTGTGTCTGCAGGTGTGGTTGCAATGTAGTCCTTACGGTTGAATTTTGTACCCGTGTAGCCTGCCTTATACAAAACCTGATCGATATATTTCCAGCCAAGCGCACGTGCAATTCCTTCGCCGCAAGCATTGTTGGACATGCGAAGCGCCAAATCAAGGCACTCGGCATATGACTGTTTTTCATTAAGTTTAGTTGTCTGCCAAGAGCTTGCGGGTATTTTTGTAGCCAGCGGCAAAACCAGGAAGGCCTTATAGACACTGGCAGTTTCAAACTGTTTGTCACGGTTGTAATGGGCGTTTACGCTGTCGTCATACACAGATCGGACAGATACACCCCAATCACTACCTTTTTGGGAAGCGATCCATGCATTAATTTCGTCCTGAAGTTTCTTATTGTCAGTTACGACCGGCACAATCGCAGGAGTAATAGGTTCAGGCGCGCGCGGTATCAGACTTGACATCTGCACAACCGGCGTCTCTATTGCTGCTACGTGATTAAAAACCCGGTGCGTGAGGAAACCAGCCAGCACGACAATACTCACTGCACACGCAGCAATAACCGCCCACGTTTTTTCGTGGTCGTGAGCATGGCCGTAGTGCGTTTTTCCGCTACGGTTTCCCTGCAAATATGAGAAATACATATTTGTCCTACCTCTTTATTTTGTCTTTTTGGATGTACGTTTTTGGTCGCTTATCGGTATTTACTTAAAAGTACCATAAATGCTTATGCTGCGCAAACGGCTATTTCTTGCGTTCCCAGTGGATCGGAATGTTCCTGATAACCTTGATAAGTCCTTCTGTGCTCGGTATTGTATTGTCTTCGTAGTAGTGGTCTGTGTCCATATAATCCGGGACCACTCCTAAGCAATGTACTTCGTCACCCACTAAATGCATACGATCTACCGCCGCAACGCTCGCAATTGGTGTGGCGACGATTAGCCGGGCTACTTTCACGGGCTTCAGGAAATCAGCTGCAATATCCATGGAAAACCCGCTACTGAGTCCATCTGAAACAACAATGATCACATGACGCTGGAGTAACTCGCGCTTCACTTCCCCATCTGCGCCAAGTAACGTATGCAGCTGATGCAGCTTTTCGATACGCTGCTGTTCGATATAGCTGAGGTATTCAGCCCGATATTCTTCGATTTCGCCGGTTGAAAACTTATTGTTATACGTAAACGTATTGCTCGATGATATCGCCCCGAACGGATCGTTTTCACCTGGCAAGGTAATGTTAGCAGTAAGCAGCATCATGAGGTTGGCGTGCAGCTTCATAGCAATTTGCGCACCAATAATAACTGCCCCTGGACTCAATGCAACAACTGCCACGTTACGGTTGGCATACTGCTGTAGTCGTTCGGCAATCTGTCGTCCGGCTATAGCCCGATTATGGAAGTACATATGCAAAAGTTTACCATAAGCACTTTCAACTCGCCTGCTGTATTTTTTTAACTAAACTAACGATGAATTAATTCGATTTAAGCTTCTTGAGGAGATAAAAGCGCTCCTGGTTGCCTTTGGCGCCGGCGACGTCGGAATCGGCTTTATCGATAACCATGAATAATTTTTGTGCCCAGAACTCGAAATCCTTCAGGATATCTCTGCGCATACGATCATTTTTTATTACACCCTTGTGTTTGAGGTTGCTATTACCAGCTTCGAACTGGGGTTTTACCATCGCTACAATTTGTGTTCGGCTTGTAGAAAGCTTTGCAACGTATGGCAGAATCTCACGTAGACTAATGAATGAAACATCAATAACGATAATATCTACTGCCTCACTTAATCCTTTGACGTCCCGAATGTCAGTCTGCTCATACAGCTCAATGCGGGGGTCAGTCCGCAGCAGCGGATGCATTTGATTCGTACCGACATCAACGGCAATCACCTTTCGTGCCCCATTCCGTAGTGCATAGTCAGTGAATCCCCCCGTTGAAGAACCGACATCCAACACCACCGTATCTTTGAAGTTGAGCTTTAAACTCTGGGCAATAGACGCCAGTTTCAAACCTGCACGTGAAACATACTGCTCTTTGGCAAGTAGTTTAATCTTGTCATCAGTGCTAACCATAGTTCCTGGTTTGGTTACTTCGCGGCCATTAACCTGCACCGAACCAAGTTTAATAAAGCTCTCCGCTTGAGAACGAGTCGGAATAATTCCTCGCGTTACCATTTCCTGATCAAGTCTTGTCTTCACTGTAATTCCTCTTATTCCATCTATCTTATCGTTCTCGGTAGCATGTGGCGAGCAATAAGGCACGATTACTTCCTCTAACTCGAGGGGTTCGATGCACGGTTTGCCCGCTTATGAACTGAAATTCACTGGTTGGTACCTGTTCTTTTTTACCCATAACAGCGATTTCTGCACTCGTAAGGCTAGCTCTGTCAATTCCTTGTGGTTCGGCAACTACTATTTCTGTGCCTGGGCCGTGTAGTGGCAAAAATCCCGTTGCAATAAGTGAGCGATTCTCGCGGTGCCAACCCGCGTACGCTGCCATATCTTCGGTCCGCAACCAGCCTTCACGTAACTGTGCAAAGACTTTGACTCGTCTTCCATCCACAAACTCTCGAAGCGCATTGAGCGAGCCTATTAACTCATCACCATATATTTCTGCAATGTATGGCTGCTCTTCTGCGATTGCAGATATTACCCGCTCTCCTTCAGGTAATCTATGACCTGGGCAAGCATTGAGTAGTTGCACGCCAGCATTGCTATACCTTCTGTCACGGTGTGGCGTCCGTTGTATCGCATCTGCTGTCACAGGCTGTGCTGTGAAGATACGTTCCGGGTATACCGGGCGGAAGTCTTCGCACGCTGACCATGAAAACACTTCATTTTCTGCCATCGTAGCGGTATTCATATTGCTATGGTTATACCATACTTACGCAGTATTCTAGGACAATCGGACTTTGCCCACGATTTCCTTATAACTGCCTTTTTGTTCAATAATGTATACAGCGTTACATATAAATGTGTCGCCCTCATGCAACCGTTCACCTTTTTGGGCACTAATGTGCGGTTTGAATGGCGAATGAAGTTTGGTTAGAAATCTGAAGCCGAGCTGTCCGACTACCTTTTTCGCAATTTCATACACTTCAGTGAACGGCGTCGGTTCAACGATCAGGTTAACAAGACGACGTTGACGGTTCCGCCAAGCTTCCGGACCAACGACTACTTCGAACGGTTTAATACCTGTAAGAGCTTCTGCCAGCGCTTGTGCGAGCTCTTCAGGAGAGCGGTCACCATTGATCCATGGGATAATCGTGACGTGCAAAGGCCACTCTTTGAAAGTATCACCAGGTGCGTAGGGACGGACAAAACAGCAAATCAACAGGTCGCTCGGCCGCATGCTACACCCCCAGTAGTTCAGAGCTTACGGCAAACGCACCGATAAGAAGCGCTATGAGACCAAAGTCAAACAGTGCTTCTCTAATGGGTTGTTGTTCGTAGTTCCTGGCCATACACCTATTCTACTCCTTCACGCGCTCGCGGTATGCTCCCGTAGACGTGTCCACGCTAATAACATCACCAGTCTTTACGAATGCCGGTACTTTGACGGTAATGCCGGTTTCAACCGTTGCGTCTTTGAGCACTGAACTGGTGGTATCACCCTTTACGACGTCTTCAGTATACGTCACTTCAAGCGGGACGTTCTTGGACAACTCTACGTTAATGACCCGCTCTTCAAACATCTGTGCCTGCACACGATCACCTTCCTTCATGTATCCCGCCTGTTCGGCAAGGTCTGCAGCTGGTAGCTCAAATTGTTCATAAGATTCATCATCCATAAAATAAAACGTTTCGCCGTCGTTGTACAAATATTGTACGTTGCGGTAGCCAACATCTGCGCTATCAAGTTGTTCATTGCCCTTGAACGTCTTAGCAAGCACACGACCATCGAGCAAACTTTTGATACGAACGTTCACAATTGAACCACCACGGCCCATAACTTTTTGAGAATATTCAACAACGCGGTACGGAACTCCTTCTAGCTTAAAGATCGTTCCCTTTTTCAGGTCAGTAATTGCAAGTCCCATTATATTAATTCTCCTTAACGTAATCGTTCTAAAATTTGTTCAAGTTGAGCCGTTAACTGCGCCACATCGATAGCACCGATCAAATTATGTTGGCTGGCGTTTAAAATGTCAGTTCGAAGCTTTTCCAAGCATTCAATTGCTTCAGGTAGGATGGAAGCCTGTGCGTACAGATCATCATCAAGTAACTCATAGTCACGGATATAGGACCGTGCCATCATCATGCTCTTTTTGACCGCCATAGACGCTTCACGCGCGTCAGAATCAAGCTCATCAGTCACCAAAAACTTACGGTTGATTACCGTTTCAATTTGCTTGATTTGTTGATGCAATGATTGCGTCACTAGGCAGCTCCTTCAAATCCTCGGAATGCTCTTCCGTCAGTCGTATTATACCCTTCAAGTTCTAGCCTTTGCTGTAGTTCGTCGATTGCCGGCCCCGTCACACGATATATCATAGTTCTAATTCCGTAAACAATCCTAGCAAATACTAGGGTTATAACAAGAGTACGAGTCACAAGTGACCCGTACTTCATACGCACGTTTAGAAAAAGTTTCTTCTAGTTGTTTGCTACGAATGGAAGCAAAGCTAGGTGACGAGCACGCTTGATAGCTTTGCTCAAACGTCGTTGCTCGTGTTCCTTTAGACCAGTCTTCTTGCGAGACTCAATCTGTCCGTACTGGTTTACGTAGCGCTGCAAGGTTTTGAAATCCTTGTAGTCAAAAAATGCTACATCAGTTCTGTGCTTAAAAATCTTAGCCATTTTAAAAATCCTTTCAAATTGTACTTAACGATTTAGCTCGATGCAGCGTAGCAGCAGCGAGGATCGCAAGTGAATCGTACTAAAAGTACGGTGAACGCGAACCGCAGCGATAACGCTACGATGCGCGAGATTAAATTGTTAACCCCTAGAAAGGAATATCATCTAGGTTGATAGGTTCGTCGCCGATGTCCTCAATAACAACATCATCCTTCTTGCCTGGCTTGCTTGCAGTTGGAGCAGCCGATACGCCTTCTGGGCCACCTTCGCCTCTTGCGTCTAAGAATGTCACATCGCTAGCCAGTACTTCTACTTTGCTGCGTTTCTGACCATCTTGTTCCCAAGAGCGGCTCTGCAAACGCCCCTGTACTAAACAGCGACGGCCTTTGCTCAAGTACTGGGAAACTCGTTCACCGAGCTGCGCCCACGCGACAACATCAATATAGTCAGTTGCTTCCTGCCATTGCCCGCTCGCGTCCTTGTAAGAACGGTTGAGTGCAAGGCTAAAGCTACAAACACTTTGACCTGACGGTGTTTGGCGCAATTCTGGATCGCGCGTCAAATTACCCATTAAAATTACTTGGTTTAAGCTTCGTGCCATGTCGTTTCCCCTTTAGTTAGCCACCCTCTGGCTATTCATTGTACTGCTATTCTTCGGTTTCGTCGTCTTTGTCTTTGTCCTCTGAACGATCGCCACGCTCAGCTGCTTTTTGAGCTTTTTCAGCCTTTGCAGCTTCCGCCTTAGCGATAGCCTTCAGATCAGGCTTGGTAAGCAAGTAACGAATTACTTCGTCGGTGATGTTCAATACACCTTCAACCTTGCGAACGCCCTCTTCTGGCATTTCGACTGTATAGAATACGTATACGCCGTATTCCTGCTTTGCAATTGGGTATACGAGCTTGCGCTTGCCCCAGTTGTCAGCGTTTACAATCTTGCCGCCGTTGTCAGCCAAGATCTTTGTCACCTTCTCTTCAGCCTTGCTTAGGTCGACTTCGAGGTCAGGGTGATAGATTACAGCAACTTCGTACTGTGCCATAGAATCTCTCCTTTGGTTAATGCCTATACTCACGAATGGATATAAGCTGAGTTAATAACTGGGGTAGTATACTTTAATTACCTCTGTTAGTCAACTA
>JAQGGX010000083.1 GCA_028289075.1 Candidatus Saccharimonadota bacterium
AATGATAGCATTATTACGTGCAATCGTACCAAGAACTATCTCGTCAGGTACTCGTGCTAGTTCTTCGGCTGATTCGGCTACGATAATCGTTAGACGTGATGCCACTATAGGGATGGAGTCTCTGGATTCAGCTTCTGGAGTCGCCATAGTTAGCTCATTCCTGCCGGCTAAGGCAGTTATTGCCGCTCCCATACGTCCTATCAGCGATTCCCGCTTTATGCGACGCGAAAGTGATTCATCAAAAACCACATCAGAATCGCTTGGATTCCAACCTGGATGCGCCGCATAACGATCAAGCCAGCCAAAAACTGCTTCACCACTCCTGGTTATTAGTTCAGGTATTCGTGTCATGTTGATTTATCTATTTGCTGGTAGCGTATTCAACGAGTTTGTTGACAGTCTTTTCAGTCACCATACGGGCAGCGATTTCGCGACGGTTCTCTGGCTTATCGAGCTCAGCCTGCATACCTTCGTCTGGATACTGACCTTTGAGTACCATGAGACGGATTTCGAGTTCTTCCGGAGTAACCTGTACATTTTCCTTGTCAGCGATTTCAGCCAGGATCAGTCCCGCCTTAACGCGCTCTTCAGCCTGAGGGGCTAATACGTCTTTCTTGTATTCTTCTTCGGTCTTGCCTTCAGCCTCGAGGAATTCCTGGTATGTCATGCCACGGTACATAAGGTTCTGCTGGAGATCACGAAGCAAGCGTTCTACCTGCTCATCGATCAAGACTTGTGGAATTGTTACACTGCTCTTTTCGGCAATTTCTTTGACGATTTCTGACTCAAAGTCGCGATCTGCCTGGTATTGGCGCTCACCAACAAGTTGCTTCTTGATGTCGTCTTTGAGTTCTTTGACAGTCTTGAATGGACCAGCCTTAGCTGCAAACTCATCATCAACCTTTGGATCAAGGACTTCCTGGACTTTAGTAACAGTCGCAGTGAAGGTTACGTTGCGGTTTGCAAGTGCAGCGACGCCGTAGTCCTTAGGGAATGTAAGCGTAAAGGTCTTTTCGTCGCCAGCTTTGAGACCGACGAGGTTTTCCTCGAACCCAGGGATAAACGTCTTACTGCCAAGTACGAGTGGATAGTCCTTGCCGTCAGCGCCCTTTACGGACTCGCCCTTTTCGTCAACACCCTTGAAATCAATCCAGACCTGGTCGCCATCTTTGGATGCACGATCAACGTCTTTCTTCTCGCTCAAACGCTTTTGCAAAGATTCTATAACTTCAGTAACGTCTTTTTCTGAGATCTCGACGTCCTTTTTGGTCTTCTTGACCTTCTTGTAGTCAGCCAATTTTACTTCCCCAAGCACCGGTACGGTTGCCTCGAATTCAAGCTCGGTAAACGGTACGAACTTCTTAAGCGTAACCTGAGGGCTGTCAACAGGACGAAGGTTTTCGCTCTGTGCTGCCTGAGGATAGAGGTGGTTCAACGCTTCATCGATGAACTGCGCCTGAAATTCTTGCTGATCAATGTTCTTTTCAACGAGGTCAAGCGGTGCTTTGCCCTGACGGAAGCCCGCGAGTTTGACTTTGTCCTTAAAATGTCCGAGGACGTGAGCCTTAAGGGGCGTAAGGTCGCTTGCGTCAGCAGTGACGAGCAAAACAACTTCGGTTTCGGATTTAACAGTCTTCTTTACTTGCATGGGTAGTTTAGATCAGTCCTCTCTTTCGACGCTAAACAGGGTGGTTTGTTCGGTCGATATATTTATAAGTCTTATCAGCCATTTATATCAGGCTTATTCCAGGCACCCATAAAGGATGGCATAGATTCTTGTACTCTAACAGATCAGCAATTAGTTTGCCACCCCTTAAAGGGGCAATTAGATAATGTAGCTACTTAAGAAACCGGCAAACAGCGCAAACCAGAGAACCTCAACGATGAGAAGTCGCTTGTCTGGACGTTCCTGCCACTGGATTTTCTTGTGGAAACGACGAATAGGAGTGTTAAAGGCATTGCCGGCTAGTCCCCTGCGCTCACGGAAATAAGCACTCGCCCACATAAAGTCGGGACTCGTTGCAAGGAATGCAGCTACAACAGCTACGAACCAACCCATTGGCTGGGCAATAACGAGCGCTAGCACAATCAGGAAACATCCGAGAGCATCCAGCATTAAAAGCTGTTGAAAGCGTTTCTTGCGGTGCAACGTTTCGTCGCCGCCAAAGTGAGGCAATGCATCGAGGATGAAGTGTGACAAGAAAGCAGCGGGAAGTGCAATCCACGGATTCTGGATAGCAAGTGCAATTGCAGCTCCGGTGACAGCGTGGTTAGTTGCTGTCATGAGTACGATAGTCCTTCACGATACTGACGATGCGTTCTGCACCATGTCGCTCTTCCTGGCCGGTTTTCAAGTTCTTCAGGACGTACTGTTCTTCTTCTAGTTCCTTTTCTCCGATAAAGATGACGTAGTGGGCGCCTTTTTTGTCAGCTGTCTTAATCTTTTTATCCATTTTTCGGTCGGTTGGGTCAACAGCGATATTGAGGCCCATTTCACGCATGCCCTTAATGACCGGTAGTGCTGCGTCATACACATCACCGATGAGTACGGCATATGCTTCGGTTTCTGCATACAGTTCCGGGAGGAGGCTGTGTGTTTCGAGGAAATTCTGAAGCGTCACATCACCCATGCCAAATCCGACAGTTGGGACTGGTTCCACACCGAAGAGGCCAACCAGACCGTCATAGCGGCCACCGCCGAACATGGAACGATTGTTTTCCGGGTGATTGTCGAAAACTTCAAAGACTACGTCCGTGTAGTAGTCAAAGCCACGCATAAGCGTCGGGTCAAAGACAATGTTGTAGACGCCTGATTTCTCCAGACGGTTCATGAGCAGGCGCAGTTCGCCAATCGAAGCGTGAGCCTTCAGCTCAGCAGGGATTTCATCAAGCGTCGTAGCTTTCAGGAACTTAAAGAGTTCTTCGCTCTTGCCGCTTTCACGCTGGGTTGGCGTAAAGAGAGCGTCAGCCTGCGCCATAAACTCGGCGTAGTCGATCTTGTGCATGCGGTCGATCAGTTTCGCAAGTGTATGGCTTTGGGTCTCATCCAGGCGTAGGTAATCATGCATGACACCGTTCATAAGCTTGCGGCTGTTAAGCTTGATGCTATACATATCTCGTTTGGCGTGGAACGCCTGCATGATGCCGTCAGCTGTTGTAATGAGTTCGTGCTCTGCTTCGAGGCCTGAAAGTCCAAATACATCTACGTTAAGCTGCCAGTGCTCGCGCAATCGGCCGCGCTGTGGGCGTTCGTAGCGCCATAAGTTTGGAATAGAGTACCAACGGAGCGGATATGCCAGCTCCTGACGCCGGGCAGCCACCATACGGCTGACAGTCGGGGTCATTTCCGGACGAATAGCTACTTTGCGGTCGCCGCGGTCAGTGAACGTATAAGTCTGTTCATCGACAATTTCCTGGCCGGTTTTAGCCAGATAGAGTTCAAGCGGCTCTAAAATTGGTGCATCGTATTCTTCGTATCCAAAGCGTTCAACAACGGAGCGCATAACCCGGAACATGTACTTCTGAATTCGTTTGTCTTCGGGATAAAAATCCCGGGCGCCTTTGTATGGCTGTGTAGATAGACTTGTCATGGATGTTAATTATGACAGAGACAGAGATATATGTTAAGCAACTCGTGTTCATAAGTGACTGTTTACACTCAGGTGTACAATCGAATATATAGGAGGAAGGACTTATGGCAGACAAATTATGCGATATTGTACTTGAAGGCGGCGGGGTCAAGGGCATCGCGCTCGTAGGTGCGCTGCAGGAGCTCGAAACAGCCGGATATACACACTGTCGCGTTGCGGGCACTAGCGCCGGAGCAATCGTAGGTTCGCTATTTGCTGCCGGTATGCCCGTGAGCGATATGCTCGAAACAATGAAAAACCTGGACTACACCAAGTTCCGTGATGAAAGCGTGATCGACCGTCTAGGTATACCCGGCAAGACACTGTCGTTTTTCTTCGAAAAGGGTATTTACGAAGGCAACTACTTTCGCGGTTGGTTGGCCGGCCAACTCGAAGCACTCGGCGTCCGCACTTTTGCTGACCTCAAAATAACTGAGCCGTGGGCAGAGAAGCTTCCGCCCCAGCAGCGCTATAAGCTTGTCGTCGTCGTTTCGGATGTCAGCCGAGGACGATTAGTGCGCCTGCCATGGGATTACTCCGAGTACGGACTGAACCCGGATGAACAATTAGTCGCCGATGCCGTACGAGCATCAATGTCGATTCCCTTCTTTTATGAGCCTGTTAATCTAAAGGGCAATTACCTGGTGGATGGCGTGCTTTTGTCCAACTTCCCGATCGGTATCTTTGATACGACCAACGACTGGCCTACATTTGGCATCAAACTTTCAGCCAGAGCAGATGCATTCAGCAAAATGAATCCCGTTACCAACCCGATCAATTACGGCGTAGCTATCATATCGACTATGCTGAGCGCACACGACCAAATGCACATTGATGATCCATGCACGCAAAAACGTACGATCTTTGTCGATACATTCAACGTGAATCCGATTGATTTTGAGATATCCAAAGAAACCCAGGTAAAACTATACGAGAGCGGTCGCAAATATGGAGCTCGGTTCCTCGACACATGGGATTTTGAAGAATATAAGAAAACATGTGGGAAGCAATAATATGGAACGTTTAAAAATCAGAGTAACCGGCAAAGTCCAAGGTGTCTATTTTCGCGATAATGCAAGGCAGCGAGCCGACAGACTCGGTATTCGCGGCTTTGCCCGCAATGAACCGGATGGTTCTGTATACATAGAGGCGGAAGGTTCAAAAGAAGCACTCGAGCAGTTTCTGACGTGGTGCCATGAAGGTTCACGTGAGGCAGTGGTAGAAAATGTCGAACACAGCAGACACGAACTTCTTGGCCACGAAGGATTTGAAGTACGGTAATGTGATTTAGTTCACAAAGTGCTTGTATAAACCACCTTCGGTTGCTATAACGAAGGGATTAGATTTTGCAGCAATAGATATTCCTATGCAACATGACGCCAACACGCTCCCACCCATCGACAATAACCTGTTCACAGGTGTTGATGTAGGCGGCACAAAAGTAGAGATTACAGATACTTCTGGTCCCAATCTTAACCGATTTAATACTGGTGATTATGCGAGCTTGGAGGAGATACTTACACAATATATTGCCGGAAGCGGATCACGCCCTGCGCGTATCGTCATTGGTATGGCTGGGCCACGGAATGATGAAACGGGTGCAGTTCAGTTGACGAATGGTACCTGGCCCACCTTTGAGCCTGGCGTAGCATCCGAGAAGTTTGGCATTCCCATAGTCACAACCAATGATATGGTGGTCACTGCTGCGGGCGTTATGCACTCACAAGATCTCGTTATTAAAACACTCCACTCCGGCC
>JAQGGX010000047.1 GCA_028289075.1 Candidatus Saccharimonadota bacterium
GACATCAGATCTCGCTGCAAGCGAACCCAAGAAAGAAAAGAGTACGCGGCTTCCTTCCTCGTCTCTAAGAGGTACAGAGAATCTAAATGTTTCTTTCTCTCCGTTTGTAAAACGGTCATAGTCAGCCAGGAGATCTTCAACCGATGAAGGAATAGTTTCTTCCTCTTCGAGCTGCGTTAGACGATCTTCAGTTAGTATCGTATCTGTATCAATGAGAGGAAGATCATCAACAGGAACAGTAAAAGCCATTTGCTCCGCCTCAGGTCCAAAACGAACTACTCGAGGAGCAAACCCTTGTCCTATATAAGGGTCGTCTGTTTCTATTACGCCCACCCCTTCTAATGGCGATGCCTCATACCCTGACGGGTCATATGGCAATTCGGGGTTTATTAGTGTCATTGTTTCCTCACAATTCCGAAATATATTTATACTCTTAAGTTTATAAATTGCAAATGTTTACGGTGTTGGCTGCAGTTCTGGATGATTTATACCTTCTATGGTTTGGCTGGACTGTACACCATGCACAGGTTCAGATTGAGCTGCTTGTTGCTCATATTGCCGGGCATCGATATCGCGCTCTGCTCTCGTGGCTTGCTCCCAATACCTTTGCGTGGCCAAACCGCGTGAGCTGGCGCCACGCTTAAATGCAATAGCCCCGCGAGTACCAGCAAGAACAAGCGCGCAAGCTTCAGCGTCAAGCGTAAGGTCTGCAGCATTGCTTGCTTCATGACGAAGCATGGCGACTTTATATGCCGTATCTTCAAATCCAATTACATGTTGCCGTCTTGCTGTTCTGGCAGTGTGAGCCATTGTATTCTCCTCGTACAAAAAAACCGGATTCCTTGGTTGGAATCCGGTTTGTCTGATTTGCTTGCTTTGTTGCTTAACGCGTGACGATGATTCCAACCATTATTTGACCATAATGAAGACGAGACCGAGTTGGCGGCGCTTCATTGATGCAATAATGGTGTGGAGATAATTCATCACGGTATCGACTTTACGCTTCGCGCAAACTACTTGTCAAGCACATTTTTCCGTGCTAGTGTCATTAGCATGAGCTTCAACCAGCATTCCTCACTCGCGATTATTATGGCTATTCAAGGGCTGTGCTTCAGTATGGTTGAAGCCAAGAGTTAACACTCACAAGTACAGCCCCAAGAACAAAGGCTTCAACCAGAAGCCTTTTTTATTTGTTCTTGGAGAAAAACTATGTCAGCCGAAAAATATAATGTACTCGAACCTTACGCATTACGCGTCGAGAGTCAGTACCCATACGAGACCTTACGAGGCCAATCACATGTAACCGAAGAGTTCCCAGTCATTCCAGATATCCCTGACGATCTTATGTCGGCAAGCGATGAACATGAAGCGTTCACACCAGCAGAGCGTGAAAGACTGTACTCATCCCAAGATGGTGATCCAATGAGTGGATACCCCTACAATTCCGCCATCAGGAAAGGAATGCTCTATGAACAGCGAGCCGCAGAACGCTTGGCTGTAACGGGCCTGCAAAGATTACCAGACGATGTTTTGACGACACTGCGGACACAAAAGCTGCTTAAGGGAGTTACCGTTCGTACGTCACTCGAAGCAATTTCTGGCCTAGTCGACGGATCTGCCGCCTTACTCCTGAAACAAGAAACAGAACAGCCAATCGGCGCTTACAAACTACGCGGCGCTTACAATATGATGAGAAAACTGACCGACGAACAACGCGCTCGTGGCGTCATAACCGCCAGCACCGGCAATCACGCCAGAGCAGTTGCAATGAGTGGTGAACTCTTGGGCGTATCAGTAACCGTGGTCATGCCCTATGGCACCCCTGAAGTAAAGATATTAGGAGCCAAAGAACTCCATGCGAATGTCGTCATGCACGGCGAAAACTTTGATGAAGCCAAGGCACACTGTCAGGAATTGCGGGCGCAAAGCGAAGGACTCACCTATGTGCCGCCCTACGACCATGAGGACATCATCACAGGACAGGGCACTATCGGGGCCGAGATCCTGCAGCAATTAGAGGAGGGCAACATACCGTACAATCAAGAGTCAACGTATGTATTTGTTCCGGTAGGCGGCGCAGGCCTAATCGCTGGTATCGCCCGGTATGTAAAGCAAGTAAGACCTCATGTCCAAGTAATCGGCGTAGAGCCGGAAAATTGCGATGCTTTTGCACGTTCCTTGGAAGCAGGCCAGCGTGTCACTCTTGATACTGTCGATCCCTTCGCAGACGGCGTAGCTGTCCGCAGGGTTGGCGAACTGTCATTTAGAATAGCCCGAGCGTATGTCGATGGAGTCGTAAGAGTAGGTAACAGGGAAATATCAAGCGCCATGGTTGACCTCGATGCACAGGGTATGCGCACCGAACCCGCTGGCGCACTTGCGCTTGCTGGCGTACGAGCATTTATTGAGCGAACCGGTAAAAGTGGCGTCTTCGTTGCCATACGATCAGGTCAGAACGTTGACGATACAAAAATGCACAGAGCAGTTGAGCTCGCAAATAGTTGACTTACCCCTGAAAATAAGCTAGTATCCATGGAGTTACCAAAGACCGTAGCGGTTCCCATAAAGAACTTAAGAATGCTACCGAGGCAAACATCATTTTTTGTTTATGAGCCCTTTAGGAAAGTCTTTGGTACGCCAAAGACTTTTTTAGTTCTTTAAAAATCTAGGCACCTTGGAATAATCCAAGGATAGCCATGGTCGAAAGATTTTAACTAAACAGAGGAAAATGTATATGGCACTATCAAAAGACAAGAAGAACGAAGTTGTCGATGAAGTAGCAAAATTGCTTGCTGATTCTCGTATGACTGTCGTTGCTGCCTACCAAGGTACACCTGTGAAAGCATTACAGGCACTTCGCCGCCAAGCAAAAGAAAACGGCACTTCAGTGCACGTTGTGAAAAACCGCTTGGTTATCAAAGCTCTTCAGCAAAACGACACCTTTAAGGACGTTGACACGAGCGCTTTGAACGGAATGCTCCTGTACGCTTTCAACAGTGAAGACGAAGTTGCTCCAGCCAAAAGCTTGGACAACTTCGCCAAGAAAAACCCTACCATTGAATTTGTCGGTGCACTTACTGCTGAAGGTAAGTTCATTGGTAAGGACGACGTGAAGGCATTGGCATCATTGCCAAGCAAGAACGAGCTTATCGCTCAGGTTGTTGCAACCCTTATTTCACCAGTCAACGACGTGATGAATGGCCTTTCAGGCAACTTACACGCATTGCTGGATGGAGTAGAAGCAAAAGCATCTAATTAATCGAATCGAAAGGATCCAATAACATGGCAGATTTGAAGAAATTCGCAGAACAGCTCGTAGGTTTGACTGTTCTCGAAGTTAACGAACTTAAGACTATCCTTAAGGATGAATACGGCATTGAACCAGCTGCTGCAGCTGTTGCTGTTGCTGGCCCTGCTGCTGACGCTGCTCCTGCAGAAGAAGCAAAGAGCGAATACGACGTCGTTCTTAAAGACGCTGGTGCTCAAAAGGTAGCTGTTATCAAGGCTGTTAAAGACCTTACCGGTCTTGGTCTTGGTGAAGCTAAGGCTCTCGTAGACGGTGCTCCAAAGACCGTACTTGAAGCTGCTAAGAAAGATGACGCAGAAGCTGCTAAGAAAGCTCTCGAAGCTGCTGGCGCTACTGTTGAACTTGCTTAGGCTAGTTCACACGCAAAAGAACCGCTCCTATATGGGGCGGTTCTTTCATGTTTTTACCAAATTATCCACAGAATAGCTGTATTATTTTGACTTAAATAGCGTCACATGATACGGTTAGTCGTAAGAGTGTAAGTAAATACAAAACACTTGCAGTAGAGAGACAGA
Source organism: Candidatus Saccharimonadota bacterium (assembly GCA_028289075.1). Classification (GTDB taxonomy): domain Bacteria; phylum Patescibacteriota; class Saccharimonadia; order Saccharimonadales; family JAQGGX01; genus JAQGGX01. The sequence continues at coordinate 3,823 of JAQGGX010000047.1, forward strand.
GAAATGGCGGAAGTACCAGACAAACAAATCAAGCGACTTAAAGCGCTAATACAAGAAGCAGAAACTAATTTAGGGGCGGCAAAAGAGCTGCTCATCAGTTTAGTAGGCGAAGATTCTTCTGTAACAGCCGCTATTAAGGCCGACGATACCCTCGGTAAAGTTATCGAAGGAGTATTCGATGGTCAGAATATGGTTGGCTCAGATGGCAAGACCTACCCAGTTCCAGCTAACTAC
>JAQGGX010000003.1 GCA_028289075.1 Candidatus Saccharimonadota bacterium
GCAAGTCCCTCGCTTGTTTGTATATGGGCTGGTATGACGGATCAACACTCATGACTGCTCCTTATTTAGCTGTTACGCTCATTATTAACCCTATAAAGGTAGGATGCAAACAATAGCTTCACGGCCAGGAAAGCTACAAGAACTTCATGAGACGAATATCTTGCAGTACTAAACATTTACTAGGTGCATTGTTAAAACGTCAACAAATTGAAAGAGGTATCACTATGTTACAAATCATAAAACAGTTCAGCAAAGGGAAGCATCTAGCAACATTAGGTCTCACCACGCTAGCGTTAGCGTTCGGGCTTACGGTAGTAGCGCCGGCAGCAAGCGCGTCAGCAGCCGTAAACTGCCGAGTATTCACACCCGTAGAGGACTTTTATGAAGCGGGCCGAGTCGCTTCTAAAATATATTATGTGCCAGGCTCATCCGTGTCGGGCTGTAAGGATATCAATGTCAGGAACGTGCGTAACCTAAATGTTAGCGGTGACTACTGCGCAACATTCCTGGTACAAATGTTCCCCACATCAGGCGGGAGCTTCTACACCAACCCTAAGAAAGTTTGTTCAAAAGATCCTGACGGCAAGGGGCCTAAGAACGGTCCAGTAGTGCCGATAGCTACGAACGTCATCAACGGTACAAAGTATCGTGTTATATATGACGTTGAGAACCTTGACTGGAGACACACCTTCCAGATCGTTGACTAAAGTCGCGATTACTCCTATAGCGTATAAGGCTAAATACCGTCCACTAAGGGCGGTGTTTTAGTTTTGAATGGGGAGACAGGAATATAGCGCCTACGCGTATATACTCTGCAAGCTTTCTCGATGCGAGCATCTGCGAGAGTTTTTTGATTAGGCGACTGTCGCATGACTAGCAAGGTTATTAATTGCAGCCGCGACAGTCGCGGGGTATTTAGAAAGTATTTCTAAGTGACTGCATGGCAGCGTTTTAAAGATTGAGATGTTCGGGTGACGGGCGACAAGCGGCTCAACCGAAGCACGCATTTTACTAAACTGCGCTTCAGTACCACCCATGCTGCGTTTTGAGGCACAAATGAAGTAAACGGGAAGGCTGATTTTGTCATACGATGAACCCAATTTCCCCAACACGCCATCAAGTTCAATATTGAAATCCGCAGCTTGATCTGCCGACATCCGCGCTGCTTTACCGAATCTAGCAAGAATGGGCAGTAGGAAGGCCATTCTGCGGAAGCTGCGACGAACTTGTTCTTTGTCTGCATCCGTAAACATAGCAATTGGATACGCGCCGTCTATAAGAAGCAGGGCGGTGATATCGTCGGGATGTTCAGCGGCATAGCGGACTGCAATGGCGGCTCCAAGCGACCACCCCACAAGCACTGGGCGCTGTACACCAGTTGCTTTGATGACGGCCGCAAGATCTTCTCCACATCCTTCAAAGGAATAGTCAGCCGACGTCTCAGACTTGCCTCGGGCACGTTCGTCGTACGTGATTGTACGGTATGTGCCACCCAGCTGGCTTTGGACTTTTTTCCAATCTCGCTGGCTCGCGAAGGCACCATTAAGGAAAATGACAGGTTGTCCGTTACCGCCACTGTCGTTGCAGTCGAGCACCGTATCGGCTACTGGCACGCGAAGGTGCCTAGGTGAAGTAGAAGGTAGTTGCTGGTTATACGGCTTATCATTCATAGTGACATCATAAAACACGCTTGCCGTGGTGTAAACACAAATAACGCTTATTTGTGTTATTTATACTATCTCGCTATAATACATACATATGAATAATGATCTGTTAGCCTATGCTGATCGTGTTGGGCGCTTTTATAGCCGACAATATGGCTTCCCGCCCATGGCAGGAAGACTCTTGGGCTATCTAGCCGTCTGTGACCCAGCCCGCCAGCCTGTTAACGCCCTCGCCGAAGCACTTATAGCAAGTCGTAGTGCAATCATTGAAGCAGTGAAAGTGCTTGAGGCCTACCACCTTGTGCAGCGGACCCGTGCCGCCGGAGAACGATCAGACCACATTGCGTTCGACCCTAAGGGCTTAGAAATTAACGGTTTTAATCCTGTTCTTTACGCTGAGCAAGAAACACTGGCACGGGAAGGCTTGAAACTCCTACAGGACGCCACATCCGAACGGCGTGCCATATTGGAAGAAACAGCCGCTATGACTAAGTTTTTGGCTGAACGCATGCCACAGGTCCTCGATGAATGGCGTATAAAGCGTGACAATATGCGAGCGGCTTCAGAAAAGCACCAAAGCTAAATACTTCAAATACGCATAAAACTAAACACTGCCCACTAAGGGCGGTGTTTAGTTTGGGCAGGGCAGGATGTTCCGGAATATAACCTTTATCCCACTTTTGGATGAGGAAGTCAAAGATCTTCGAGCGTTGCTTGATGAAGATGACAATAGCGAAGCGGAGCCAGCGCAATGATAGCTTGCAAAGTTCATCCTCCGATCTGCTCACCTCACAGCTCTACAACGATGAGACATTTTATCGTGCCTTCATGCGCGATCTAAATGGTTGTACAAGTGAAGCCGTGATTGTTGATGGGTTCTAGGCTTTAGGACGGCGAACCGGCTCATACCGATCAAACTCATACTCCAACACTCCCTCACCACTTGTCATGGCGGGTAATCGTTGTTGCAATTCGTGTACCTGGGCAGACGGAATATCACCGCTGAGAATGTATGATGTGTTGCGAGTTGTCGTAGTCTGGGGGACGGTACCGAGCTTTCCGAGCGCCGACAGAACCAGGCTTAGAGCATTCGCAGGAATTTCCAGCTCAAAGCGGCAAATCGGCTCACATACTATTGTGCCAGCCTGCTTTAGTGCTGACATCAACACTAAAGGCGTGAGTTTGCGAAAATCGCCAGCCGTACTACCCGGCGCTTCATAGCCACATTCCGTCAGAGTGACGAGCGTATCAACGACCTGCCAACCGGATAAGCCCTCACGTAAGGTATGAGCTACATATTGTTCTAGCGACTCTTTAAACTCCGGCACTGATTTATAGATGTATATCGGTAATGATTCTAGCCGGGCATCTAGTTTAAGTTGTAACCCCGAACCCACGGGTGCCGGGTCTACGCGTAAACCTAGTGTTGCCAGGAACGGATTGTCATTTTTACCGAGGAACTCTACGGCCTCACCAGTACCAAGTGGTCGTTCAATGCAAATTGGTGTTGTTTCCAAAAAATTGACATGAATGCCGTAGTCAGATGCTAGCGTCGCTTCGATAACTTGCTTTTGAACCTCACCATACAGGGAGACATAAATCTCCTGGCGGATGTCATCTTGTCGTACGTTAATGAGCGGGTCTTGCTCGGCTAGCTGGTCAAGCGCTACACGAAGCTTGCCCTTATCCGCGCTATTCCGAGATAAAACAACGGTCTCAAGCGTAGGAGGAGCGAAATAACGCTGGCTATCTGTGCTCATCTTGCCGACTGCATCACCAATTTTAACGTCGGCCAAGCCGCGGAGTTTTCCGATCTCACCGGCTGCCATTGATGTTCGCTGAATTGTTTTGCCGTGATCGAAGACATCTATAACGGTAACTTTGCCATCCTTGCCCTGGCCGAATTGCAAATGCTTACGCACGTGAATCGTCCCAGAAGTTAGGCTAACGTAGGCTATCTTTTCCCCTTTCGCTCCGCGCTCAATCTTAAACACGCTGCCGGATACGGGCGCAGCAGCATTACCCTCTGTCGCCGGTAGGAGTTCGGTAATCCCCGTGATAAGCGAGCCAATGCCTGCGCCGGTTATGGCCGAACCAAAGAACACTGGGTAGGCCTGAGATTGTACGGGGCTTATATTCGGAGTGTCGAAGGCCGTGAAGTCGGCAGCGGATGTGCCGAGCTCGTGCATTGAACCCATCGGGGTGACGGGCAGCGACAGTTTTTCGGCGATCTCAGTGAGCACGCGTTCATACTGAGCGCCACGTCGGTCAATTTTGTTTACGAAAATAAGCGTGGGAATCTCCAGCCGCTGCAAAGCTCGCATCAGTACGCGCGTTTGGGCCTGCACGCCTTCCACGGCCGAGATGACCAGCACCACGCCATCGAGCACGCTTAATACCCGTTCCACTTCCGCGATAAAGTCGGGGTGGCCGGGTGTGTCGATTAAGTTAATTTTAGTGTCATTAAACACGAATGAAGCAACGGCAGACTTGATGGTGATGCCGCGTTGTCGTTCGAGTTGTAATGAATCGGTCTGAGTACTGCCTGCATCGACGCTGCCGATCTCGTCGATTACACCGGCGGTATACAATAACCGCTCAGTGAGGCTGGTTTTACCGGCGTCTACATGCGCCAGAATGCCTAAGTTTAGAGATTTCATTATACGAAAAAGTTCCCGCTTGGTTAGAGGTAATAGACTGAGATAGTGATGTCTGTTGCCGCATGGGAAACCTTTTCGTTAATTTGATTTTATTATTATACCTTAATTCATGATAATCACAACCTTTTTGCCGAAATGGTCTGAAAATAACCAAACCACAAAAAATGACCCCGCCAACGGATTGGAAGAGGGTCATTTTCCGCTCGTAAACGAGCTATGTTCTATATGGCAGGGGAGGCAGGACAGCGGCTCCTGCCCGGCGGTCGTGCTTGATGCAAGCAACTGCGCGCAACCTTGACCATTGAACCTGCGATTTGGGATGTTACACATCACGCCGCAGATTCAAGCCTGGGATCCAGGCACGAAAAAAGTCGGGCAAATGCCCGACTCTTTTTGTGGCAGGGATTAGTGGGCGTACGTTGAAACTTCAGCTGGGCATGTCATTAAACTATCGATTAATAGCTTGGGTATGATCTGAATACCATATGGCAAAATCATTCCATACATACTCCGCAGGATCAAATGCAAGCTCACCCAACGCCTTGTTCTCCCCGATAGTCTTGCCGTTAAAGATAGCGACCTGTTCAATTGCGTTACCGATGCCTCTCGGCTGCAACGCAATTTCTCCCCAAAACTGCTTAGTTATTATTTTAGTAATCGTTTCGTCCTTGTATAGTACGCACTCGGTCAGGCATATTCGCCTGTCTGTTTTATCCTTCATGATGTTTATGAAGTCGTCGGCAGTAAACCATTCATTTATATCTTTCATATAACCACCAGGAAAACCATTTAGGGCGGGTATTTCCCAGAACGCGTCATTGATAACTATAGCGTGAGATGTGTGACTAAAGGCTGAATCAACCTTATGTTTAGATATCTTAAGTGGATCGTGTGACTGAATCTCGTCTACTTCAATCTCTTTCTGAATAACTTGGATATCGAATGGCTGACAGGCTTCGGTTGCCTCTCGCATTTTTCGTTTGTTACCGGTGGCGAATAATATTTGCTTCATTGAAGTGTATTTTAGCATTTAAGGAACAGGCATTTTGTAAAATGAAGAACTTCCGAGTCAGGCTACGCCTAGGCAAGAAAAAAGATCAACACGCGGTCGATCTTTTTTCTTGGCAGGGGTTCCAGCCCGTAGTCCAAACTTTGGACGATACGGAATTTGAGAATGTAGTTGTTCAAGAAATTCGCGAGCTTTTTAGTAAACAGGGTGGGATCTAGTTATGCTCGTCGCGAAGTTTCATCCAGAGCTTGCCGAGCATGTTTTGGCCGGTGCCGTCCGCCCCTATTCCCCAGAAATAATCGACAGGCGAATTCTCGGCGAGTTCCTCACTGCGACTTCGTTCCAAGGCCTCAGCAACTTCAAAATGTTGAGTAAGCTTGGCACGCAATACACGTTCCATTACATCAACTTTTTTGCTGTCCCAGTCAGGATCTTTGTCATTTTTATACTTAACATTGGCGAGCTCTTTTGCCTGCAAAGGACTGCGCGCTCCCCGAATAGCTTCCCTAATTTCGTCAGAGGTAAACTTAGCGGCTTGATAAGCATGTTCTGAGGTGGGGAATATCTTGCCTTCATATTCAACAGCATGGGGCGAAAAGTTGTCAAAAGTATAGTACTTGTCTGTATGAAATTTGATGGTCATTGGCAAATTATAGCTCAAGATGCAAAA
>JAQGGX010000018.1 GCA_028289075.1 Candidatus Saccharimonadota bacterium
CCGAATGTCGTTGCGTGAGGTGTCCAAAAAACATCACAGGCAGAGGCGCCGCCTGCCAATGAAACGACCGCGCCGGCCGTTGTGTCCAGCGCGCCGTTAACCCTGAAAATATGAGTTCCGTTACCTGTTAGCGTAATCGGACCGCCCACGGCCATAGCTCCGTCACTACAATATACGCCGGGAGCGTACACGCCAGCTGGACCGTGTGTCGTATCAAGAAAGAGGTTAACTGCTGCTCCCCAAGTGAAAGTGCATGCCTGCGCGTTCAGGGCGCCTAAGGCGGTAGCCTGATCTGCACCGGCCGCCGCGTACGGAGGGGTTGACCCATAATTGGTATGTCCGCCTACTGGAGCGGGTTCAACTGTTGGCGCGACAAGAAAACCGACATCGCCATTGACCGTCGTTCCGGCCCCGGAGTTGGTGTAGGTATTGGCAAGAATGCCATAGGTTGCAGATGTTGCAAGCGGCGGTGTTGTTGCCGCCCGCACGCTAACACTCCCGGTAAGACCGAGCACAATGGTAGCCACTAGTATCGTTACGACGAAACACCTATTTATTTTTTTTGTAATAATAATCTCTTAATTGGAAGTCGTGATCATTGAAGACAGAATTGTCTTCCTCCCTCGTTCACTAGTTGTAACTCCTGAGCAGCAGCCTAGGTAATGGTCATTTTTGTTTAAGAAATTGTTCAGAGGCTGACTCGTGATCTATAAGTATGTACGTATTTGTCGGCTGAAACTATGGGAAGGATCACATAAGTGCTGTGATATTAATCAATATGCTGGTACGCCGCACGTGATTTTGTAGACGCGAGAAATACACACCATGTTGCGGCTTATCGGACTTTGGCGTCTGTAAGCATACTATGCGCATCGCTTGCGCCCATCATTTGTGACACGCCGACGTCGGGAGCAACATCTTGCCACCACCACTCCCTCATAACACTGGTAAAATGGGGTTCCTCGCCCAGGAACTTCACCATTCTCACGCTGGAAGCAACCAAAGCTTTCTTAGCAATGTCTACAATTGGCACTGAAGCTTGATCAAACAGAGGACTATTGTTAAACGACGGAGAATATTTAGCCACCAATGCCTCTTGGGCATCTAGCATCTCTGACAAATGACTGCCGGTAACCCTAGACAGGTCTTCAGCGCTTGTTTCATTGTGCATAACAGTACCAATCGTCCTGATATCCTCAGGTGTTAATGATTGTGCTACTTCTTTTCTGAGCCAGGAACGTACTTCTCCGTCATCAACTCGCTTAATCGCTCTGCCAAAAATCCGAGCTTGCTCTTCGACGGACGCAAGGTATATAAGCGCCCCGCCCATGTATGAACTGCCTTGAATCCTTACTGAGGATTCTGCAATACGACTTAAGCGAGGCTTATGGTCTGCCATTATTACTAGACCGTTCCAAATTGCCGGTTGGTTTTCGGATGTCTGCTGTTGGCACCTATCCCATAGGACAGCATCCGTAGCTTTATTCCCAACAACCCGAAGTAATGCCCGTCGCGAGGCCCGCTCACTGACGGGGTAGAGGCTTCTATTCTCCGAGCTACGGTTCTTTTTAGCCATAATAAAATTAAAATACCACAAAAGCGGCATTTAGGCCATAGTTCGGGGGTTCATCTATTTCTTCAGAATTGTAGAAAGCGAAAGTGCCAGACACGGCATAAAAGCAACCACAAAGGGATTCATATTGCCGAATTTGAGGATGAGCAGCGCAACGGCGTAAGTGCCAAGCAGTACGAGAAGATTATTGGAAAGTTTGATTCTACGCGATGCTGATTTTGACATAAAGCTATCTTATCATATGGACATCGATGTATTGGAGGTCCATCTTGGACGCTATCGCAACTAAAATGAGGGCTCGTAAGCCTGCAATTGATATGATGGGATGGTGACTAAGAAACGCACATCTTTTTCGAAGCATCTCGCATTTCCCGCAGCATTACTGGCACTCGGGTTGGCGCTTGCTTGCGCCGCTGTTATTTTATACCTGCATAATAAGCAAGCTGAGCCAAAACCCCCGCCTGGAGCTTTAACGTCACTGTCGGCTTCGTCGTCGGTCAAGCCTAAAGCACAGGCGGTGGCCACGTATACTGTGCCACCGAATAATCCGAAGTATATTTCTATACCAGCAATTAGTACGGGTAATGTTCGTGTGTTCAAATTAGGGCTGCTTAGAAATGGCTCTATTGCCGTGCCAAGCAATATTTATGATACTGGCTGGTACGACGGCAGTGTAAAGCCGGGACAGGGTGGTGCTATGTTCATCTATGGCCATGTGTCCAGCTGGACGGCTAATGGCGTGTTCTACAATCTCAAGAAATTGTCTCCGGGAGACACTATAACCATAACAAGAGGCGATAATACCACCTACAAATATAAAGTGGTATCGACCAGGAACTATCCCTATAACAACGTTGACATGAACCAGGTACTCGCGCCAATTAATCCAAACAAGCCAGGGCTCAATCTCATGACATGCACCGGCAAAATCATCAAAGGGACAAGTGATTTTGATGAACGGTTAGTCGTATTTACGAGTCTGGTCACTAGCTAGGTTTGGCTATTTGGTTCTCGGCGGTAGAGGAGTACTATTCCGGCACCGGTTGAGATGAGTGCTCCCAGTGCAACAAGCTTCATAATCGAATCGGATTGCGTCGGCGTACCAAAGCCAGTTACAGGAGCCTTTACACTCGTATTGTTATTTGCTGTCGGTATTACCGCTAGGCCGACCGGGTCTGTAACGAAATTAATCGCAGGATTAGAGTCGAGCACACCATTATCAACAATCGTGTATGTCAGCTGTAAAGCCGGATGGCCGCCAGAAGTGACTTGGGTAATGACCGCCCCGGGAATCGTCGTGTATGTACCGGTTACGGTATTAAAGTCCCGAGCTACAACTTGTGATGGAGTCAGATCTGTAACAAAAGTCAGCGTCACCTGGTCATTGGGTAGTACGGTCGTATAGCATAGATTTACAAGACCGAGAGGGTAGTCGTAGCCGGCATCTTGTTTCGAAAGACTGGCTTCAGTAACCGGCGAAGAACAAGTCAGAGTGGTGTTTGATGGTATATGAATGGCCACATTAGCCGCAGTAACTGGATTTGCCGTTGAGGCGGTGATAGTTTGCGGAAGATTTGTGTTGATAGCGGTGTAGATATCCCCACCACTAAAGAAACCACCCACAACTGCTGTCAGGCGTCCGCCAGTTATGTTAGAGGCAAGTCCCGTCCACTCTAAGCTATCCAAGGGGCTGCTTGCCGTTGCACTAGTCCAACTGGTACCGCCATCGTTTGATGTCCAGATGCCGCCCCCATTGTTTGCAGCAGCAGCCAGGTTCTGGCCATCGGCAGAGGATGCAACAGCCTGCCATTGCTTGTTGATCGTGCCACCGTTACCGGACAGGGTAGAAGTATCGGTCCAACTTGTACCACCGTTATGCGAGGTCCAGATGTCACCACCGGACGCTGCGGCCACTATATTTTGGCCGTTGGCTGACATAGCAATGGACTGCCACGATTTACCGCTCATAGCGGAATTGCCAGGCAGTGCTGAATTATCCACCCAGGTAGCACCGTCATCACTAGTGGTCCAGATGTCACCACCGCTCACGCCACCAACGACCTTTTGGCCATCGGCAGAGGAAGCAACAGCCTGCCAGTCCTGGTGCGTGCCACCATTACCAGGAATCCAGGTGTCATTGATCCAGGTATCGCCACCATTACTCGAAGACCACACGTCCCCACTCATAGGCATTGCATGCATGTACTGGCCATCCGCTGATACGGTAACAGATTCCCAGTTTCCGCCACTCATCGTAAAGTTTGCGACATAAGTCCAGGTCGTTCCCCCGTCCGGCGATGTCCAGACTCCACCGCCTTCGGCGACGGCAACGACCTTTTGGCCATCGGCAGAGGAAGCAACAGAAGTCCACCACAGACCGCTCGTACCGCTACCGCCTGGCAATAGGGAAGCGTCAGTCCAGGTCGTACCCCCGTCAGCAGAAGTCCAGATATCACCGCCAGTCGTCGGATTTGAGAAGTAACTTGGTTGTTCAACAGCAACTAGGTGCTGCCCATCAGCCGAAGCTGCCACAGATTTCCAAAGGAGACCGCTGGTCGCGGAATTACCAGATAATGAGGAGTCATCAGTCCAGTTATAGCCGCTTGCAGCCTGGGCTGAGGGGGCAACCATAAAAGCTAACAGTAATAGAACTCCTCCGGAAGTTAAAAGTCGTTTCAGATAGTTCACTACACATCCCTCTGTTTGATTTTTAATGCACAATACTACTTATGCTCAGTATAGGGGATAGATAAAAAAAGCAACAATAAAAACTCCTTTAACGAGCCTTTCACGTCACGTATATTTTGGAGGGCCATCGTAGATGCTATCGCAACCAAGCTTGGCTGAGAGTGCGACAAGTCAAGCTTGGTATTCTGTTGCCTCTACACTATCACACCGAGTAGTTTGAGAAGATCGACTGAAGAATGCTTGCCAAAGTAGCCGTACCAATGCTCTAGTTTGTCCTCAGGCATAACCTGCAATCGTTTTAAGATGTGATAGGCAAAATCTACGGGTGCGGATGCACCTGCAGTAATCACATTGCCATCAGTGATCGCGAGCTCTTCTTTGTACTTGTCGCTACCTTTGTACTTGTCACAAAACATTTGCAAATACTGTAAGCCGTTACTTGTGTGTTGAACTTCGTCAAGTACTCCGGCTTGAGCTAAAGCTCCGGTTGCACCACATATAGCTGCCACAGGAACGTCTGCTGCGAGTAGCTCGCGAACTTTATCCAAGATTGGCTGCTGCTCAGGGTTAAACCACGTGTCTGCTCCCGGTAACAGCAACATTACTGTATGATCAGCCTTGACATCATCTATCGTTGCATTAGGCTGAATAGTAATGCCACCCATGGTTACAATAGGAGTTTTGGTTACTGCACAAGTCTTAACTTGCCAATCCTTCTTTTCAGTAAAATATCGCTGAGATTGTAATTCTGCAAGTGCGTATCCTGGTTCCCAGTCAGCCATAGTATCGAGTACATATAGGTATATTGTTTTCATAGCAGTTCCCTTAGTTATTAATTATATGCTCCAGTATCTACGAATGTCTGTGAGGAGGCTTGTAAAAAAGGGACGACTTATTTAATTGTCAGTTCATGTTCAAAAGTGATTGGGGTAATGCCAATGGCTGCACGGAAGTCCTTAGTGAAATGCGCGTGATCAGTATAGCCGTTAGTTGCAGCAATATCCGAAATCGTGTCACCTGTCCGGAGTTTCATGTCTTTGATAGCACTCTGCCTGCGGCACATAACCAAAAATTCCTTCGGCGTGAACCCGGTATATTCCATAAATCTACGTCTAAATTGTCGAAGACTTAAAGGAATTCTAGTCATGGCTGCCTCTGTACTTATCTGACCTGCATGCTCGTACGCGATGCTTATGAACTTGTCTACCAATTTGTCCCGGACTAGCAGATTTTCTGAAGTCAGCTCGAGTAGGAGATGTTCCATTTTGGATACAATTTCTTTGGGATCTTGTAGCAATGCAAAGTCATTCTCAAACTGACGAGGTGCTGGGTGGTCGAAGTGCCTACCATAAATCCTCGTATCCCGAAGCGTAGCGTAATCGTATTTTTGTGCTACTATACGCGTTCCCATTTTCATACGTGCACCCACGCAAATATCGCCTGGATGAACATCAGTTCTATGCGCTGCACTCATAGGTCCCACGAATGCTAGGCCGTTGCCATAATGCGTACGAAATGCAAGTAGCTCGGTATTCGCATTTGGCAACAAACACAGTCGGCCTCTCTCTTCAATCTGACAAAACCATAATCCGTCGACAAATGGACTAAGGACAGGAGATATAACTACTTCATTTAATTCTAATAAAGCCATAATAACTACTATGGTAACTCAAACTGGCATATTATTAAGGCCTGTACACGCCCATACTTTAAAAACGCCTCTAAAAAACTTTCTAATTGGAGGGCCATCGTGCACACTATCGCAACCAGTATGAGCCAACCCAAGACTCTGTTAGTTAAACAGTCCAGACAGACCATACAGGATGCCTGCAAGTATGACAAGGGCGGCGTAGGTGCATGGCAGTAATATCAGAAACGCAATTGCGTACTTACGTATTTTCTTAGTTGCTCTTGGGTAGTCGTGTCTAAATAACCAAGTAAAGAGGAGACTCACTACTAGTAATATTGCTACAGCCGCGCTGCCATATTGCGCTAATCGGCCATAAAATCCTATAGCAATGATGAACATACGAGATTCCCTATAATTATTTGCTAAGTATAACAAAAAAGAAGCACCTATCGGCAAGGATATATGCTTCTTAACGTGGAGGGCCATCGTTCGCATTATCGCAACTGAACTGTGGGATTCTATCGGGACGGCAGGATTCGTGCTGCCGCTTGTTCTGGAAGAACGTGCGATCCGCTGAAGAGTTTTGAGATCAAGGCTCCGCCAGCAATGATTGCCTCATAGTTTGTTTCGCCGAAAAGTTGTCGTTCGTTTTGCTTTTTGCGAGTCATAAAACGATGAATTGAATGCGTTTGTTGTGTACTTGGTGCAATTCCTAGCTCGGCCTTGCGCTTGAGAGATATTTCTCCCAACTTGGTTTGAGCTGCCAAGCTAATGCGATGATCACCACGTTCGTTACGTTCTAGCTGTAAAAGCGCAAGCGGCTCTTGGCCACGGACTTCACTCATCACGGAAGTTATGAGGTCCTCAGGGTATTGCCCTGATTCGGGCAAGCACGCTTCGGCTGCAGGTTTTAGCCAGCCATACATTAATTTAAAAGAGGTCTCAGTGTCGTATTCGCCTAATCGTGCGACGGTTAATGCCGAGCCATTATCGGCAATGACACCTGCAAAACCTATGGTTTCAAAATCAGGTTGTTTAGCATATGGCATGTATTCAAGGGGTGAAACTGACATTGCGGTGTATTCAACACCACCAGGTAAAGCGATCTGTTGGCTACCTTGAAAATGCTCTAAATTACTCATAGAGCATATATTAACATAATAAGAATAAAAAGTCAATATTGGAGGGCCAGGAGGGACTCGAACCCTCGACACCCTGCTTAAGAGGCAGGTGCTCTAACCAGCTGAGCTACTGGCCCATATCCATACTCATTGTATCGTAAGGTGCGTTGCGTGCTACCGCCACGGTGTAGCTGGTTAGCGCACAGGTGCTCATTTTTATTCTTGCAGTAAACTGCACCAGCTGAGCTACTGGCCCATCAACTCACAAACTTTAACAAATTACCTCTGTTTATGCAAGTGTTTGCATCTGGCAGCGTGCATCTAATATGCAAACCCAGCGCTCAATTATTAGCTGGGAGCCAGTAATTACTTGCTAACCAGACTAGGTGGTACAATTAACAGATATGAAACTTCTGAACGGCAAAGATCTGTCTGATTATATTAAAGAGCGGCAAGCGCATCAGGTGCGCGGGTTGCGGCAGGCTCACGATATACATCCCAAGCTGGCCATAGTGGTAACGGTCGATAATCCGATAATTGATGTGTATATACGCTTAAAGCAGCAATACGGCGCTGATATTTTAATTGACGTTGATGTGCACCGCGTAGACCAAACAGATGTAAAAGAATTACTTAACAAGTTAAGTGTTGATGATTCAATACACGGTATCATTGTGCAGCTGCCACTCCAGAACCCCGCCGAAACAGATGAAATCGTAAACTTAGTCGCGCCCCAAAAAGACGTTGATGCCCTAGGAGCCAATGCTAATTTTGATCCGGCAACGCCAATGGCCATCATGTGGCTGCTATCCGGTTATAACGTAGAACTCAGGGGCAAGCAGATATTGCTGATAGGCCGTGGCAAACTAGTTGGCGCTCCGCTTGAGAAACAACTCCTGGAAGCCGGGCTGGACGTAGACGTAGCCGATCGCTCTACCACGGACTTGGCCGAAAAAACGCTCGCGTCAGACATTATTATTACCGCGGCAGGCAGTCCGGCCATTCTTTTTTCTAATATGATCAAGCAGGGCGCTGTTGTTGTTGATGCCGGCGTAGCCAGCGAAGACGGCAAAACCGTAGGCGACGTAGCCTCGGAAGTATACGAACGCGATGATCTCACCATCACTCCGGCAAAAGGCGGCGTTGGTCCGCTAACCGTCTGCGCGTTATTCGAAAACGTTATTCGGGCAGCTCAAAAAATCTCCGTAGATAAAAGTAAGGGCGAATGAAGATAGGTGTTTTTGATTCAGGTGTTGGTGGGTTATCCGTAGCGAACGCGATTCAAAAAGATGTACCTTCTCATGAGGTTATATTTAAAAACGATAAAACCCATGTGCCGTACGGCACGCGAGACCCGCAAGAAATTTTAGGCTTTGTTATACCGATTTTTGAGAGCCTGATTGCAGATGGATGCCAGGTAATAGTAGTAGCCTGCAACACGGTATCGACCACACTTATATTTGAATTGCGGAAGCGTTTTACAATACCGCTCATAGCAATCGAGCCAATGATTAAGCCGGCTGCGGCGTTAACCAAAACTGGCGTAATCGCCGTGTGCGCAACTCCCACTACGCTTGCCAGTGACCGATACGCCGAGCTCAAATCCAGCTACGCAAAAGACATTACGGTGCTTGAACCGGATTGTAGCGACTGGTCGAATATGATTGAGCATCAGCAGATAGAAGCGTCACGAATCAATCAACGCATCCAGAGAGTCCTAGATGCCAATGCAGATGTTATTGTATTGGCCTGTACTCATTACCATTGGATTGAGGAACAAATAAGCATACTGGCGTATGGCAAGGCAAAGGTCCTGCAGCCGGAGTCGGCAATAATTAGCGAGCTTAAGCGAGTGCTTGCACGGCTTGGATAAATTGAGCCGCGCGGTCTTTATAGTTCTGGAACATTCCAAAGCTGGCGCAACCGGTCGAGAGCAAAACAATGTCGCCAGGCGCGGCAGCATCACGTGCCTTGCCTACGATTTCTTCCATGGTATCTCCGCCTGCTTCAAACGCGCTGAACCCGGCTTTATGAAGCGCGGTATGTATCTTTCCTGACTCGTCGCCGATGAGAAGTGCTTTTCGGACGTTGCCTGAGGCTACTGCCTGAGCCAGGTCGTCGTATGATGCGCCCTTGTCTGAGCCGCCCAATATAATAACCTTGGGTTGGTTGAAGGCCTGCAGAGCAACAATTGCGGTTTCGGGCGTAGTACCAAAACTGTCGTCGTAATACTTTACTCCGGTTAGTTCGCGGACGAGCTCAAGCCGGTGGGGCAAGCCGCTAAATGTTGTGAGCACTGATCGCAGAGCAGCAACATCCTGAGTTACTTGCCACACGGCCGTTACGGCAGCGCAGGCGTTCTGCCAATTATGCGTTCCAAGCAGCTGTAACTCATCTGTTCTACAGATCACTTGACCGCTTATGCTAATACACCCGTTGTCAATAGTGGCGCCAGGAGGGGCGTAGTAGGGGATTTTGTGCGCCTGTCCGGTACTGGCAATCTGTTGAGATGTTTGATTCTCGGCAAAGTATATGGCAACGTCCGATGCGGTTTGGTGCGCGAAGAGTTGGGCTTTGGCGGTCAAGTATTCGTTTAAATCCGTGTGCCAGTTCAGGTGTTCTGGTACTACCATCACGCAAACCGCTATATGCGGCGAATGCTGAAGATCGATCAGCTGAAAACTCGAAAGTTCCAGCACAACCCAGGAGTCTTCACCAAGTTCTCCCAAAAAACTAAGTGGCGGCACGCCAATGTTGCCGCCCAAAAATACGGTCTTACCGGCTGCCTCGAGCATACGGGTAACGAGCGTGCTGGTTGTTCCTTTGCCCTTGGTGCCTGTTACCCCGATGACGTTTTTAGTGGGGGCAACGCGCAGGAATTCGTTTATTTGGGTTGTTACTTTGCTGGCAACGGTTGGGTTTTTTTCTAGAATAAGCCTTGGGGGCAAGCCTGCCGTGCGGACGAGTACGTCAAATCTATCGAGATCGTCGAGATATCGCTCGCCTAATACGGCGCTGGCACCTTCCGGCACGACAAGGTCAGCGTTTTGGTCGCAAATAGTAAGTTCGTGCCCCTGGGCAGCAAAGTAATCGTAGGAGCTTCGTCCTTCGGTATCGTATCCAAGAATAGCAATTTTCATGAGTGTATTATGACACGCTCGGGGTTGAAAGCCTTAGGCTTTGAGATGTTTTTTGACGAGTTCCGCTACTTGCCGCGGTGTCATGTCTGCTTTTAAGATTACGCCGGCAACGCCAAGCGATCGGACTGAGTCTGGCACTTCTTGTTCGCCCATGTTCGTCAGAATAATAACTGTAATGTCTTTGCCCCAATCAGTCTGGCGCAAGAGCCCAAGCATAACGTCGCCGGTCATTTCGGGCATCATCAGGTCGAGTAAGATGATATCGGGCTTCATGGACTCGGCCAACTCAAGCCCAAGCTTGCCGTTTTCGGCAGTTTCTACGGTGTAACCCTCCGCTTCGAACTTGAAGCGGTACATTTGGCTTATGGCTTGGTCATCTTCGATTATTGCGATACTGGGCATACTACTTATACTATACGATGTTGCAAATATTTGAGCTACAAATTAACGACGGGCCATGCCTGGGAGTTTAAGACCAGATAGCTTATTCTTGCTCAAACGATTGGCGTGCCAGGAGGTGGATTCAAATACGGCCACTACGAGCGCGCAGACAGGTAGGTCGACGCACTTAGTGCCGACGACATGCATTTCTGGCTTTTCAAACTCCATACCCCTGTTAGCGGCTAGGGCGGCTAGGCTATTCTCTATGTCTTCGCGAACTTCAGCCTCGCTATGTCCCTCGTGTTCTACGAGTAGGCCTTGCTTCGTCTTTTTGTCTTGGATCCAGCCGATGCCAGCCCAAGCCTCTTGGTTACGCCGAGAAGTGCGCATCTGAGCCATCACGACATATAAGCGGTCACCCCAGTTGCCTTCGGGTCTGGTTGGTACTTCTTGGATTTTTACATTGCTGCCCGGAGGCAAAACAGAACTCAGGCAGATTAGGTTAAAATTTGCGACTCCTGCTTTGACTAATGCTTGGTCAAAAGCTGATAATTCTGTTGGGCCGCTACCGCTGCCATCTGACACTTGTATATTCATTTTTGTAATTCCTTAATCTAGCGAGATTATAGCATAAACTTATTTGACGTACATACTAGGCGAGACCTATAGAATATTTCTTGAGGAAATAAACTGGATTACTAGCTAGTTTTGACTGTCTCAGCCCTTCAATTCCAAGGTCCTGCTCGTGGTTAAGGTGGGATATACCTTTTTCGGCCAGGCTTTTGGCGGTGTAATGGTCAAGGGCTACGCCTATACCTTTGTAATCCCTCAGTGCTTTCTTGAAATGGCCCATAGCGAAATTATTCTGCAGGATCTCGTTGATTGAAAAGGCGTTCAGCTTGCCGTCTACGTATAGGCCCAAAACATGCAGGCTGGCAGTATCGATAAGGTGACGATTATCCAGGAGTTTCTTGATAGCGTTCAATTCGTTTTGTTTGTATTCGGAGCTTGTCGCGGCTTGCTCTGACCACTGGTGGAATAGGTCGACCAGCATGGCTACGGTAGTATCGTTCTTGATGTCTAGTTCTTCGATTTTTAGATGGTGGCCATGCTCACGCATCAGTTTGTTTAAGGCCCGCCTTTTTGACTCGCTATGGCCTTTTAGCTCCACGGCATCACCTATGGCAACGATGTAATCAAAGCTATCACGGTCCTCTTCAACAATGAAGTCTCCGGGTTTCTCCAAGTTTTCTACGACAAACTGCGGTATGAGTTTGAGCTGGCTGTGACCCTCATTCTTGGGGTGGGTGAGGAGTGTATTGGCGGTTTTGTCGACATTTAGGGTGCCAATAAAAGAGTAAAAGTAGTCCGACGGATCAAGGTAATCCTGGAAGCGTATCACCAGGTTGCCATTTAATAAGCATAGCTGTAGCTGCTTTTGATGGTCCCACGACCACAAACTCACAAAGTTGTAGTCAGAATAAAGGTGGTTTGATTTTATGAGTTCAGTTAGCTCGGATTGGTGATGTGCCTCGAGGTTGGTGAATTCTGGGAAGGACGGTAATTTTGTGTTTGTCATTTTAGTTTAAGCGTTTTGCTTGACTCGTATTATAACAATTGCCTATGATAATCACTAATGGAACAAAAATCTAGTAACAAGTATCTCATGCGGTTCATAGGGGCATTATTTATCGGTTTTGGATTGTGGTGGCTGTACATAGCCGTATTTCAGAGACACGTTGATCCTTACAATGCTGTTGGCAACCAATCATTTTCATCTACGTACGGACTAATGTCCCTGTTTGGAGGCCTTATTGGTATATCGGCTTCAACTTCCTGGGGTGGTCATAAGAGCCTGATCGGCCGGTCATTGTTATTCTTCTCAATAGGTTTGCTGGCCCAAGAGTTTGGCCAGCTAGCTTATTCGTTCTATCTCTATGCTTTACAGGTCAAGATACCTTATCCGTCAGTTGGCGATGTGGGCTACTTAAGTAGTGCCCTGTTTTATATCTATGCGTCATATCTGCTGCTGCAGGCTAACGGTGCTAGGTTCTCTCTCAAGGATAGAAACAAGCGTATTATCTCAGTCGTCCTGCCTCTAGTACTCCTAGGCGCTTCTTATACCTTCTTCCTGCGAGACTACCAATTTGATTTCTCTAC
>JAQGGX010000038.1 GCA_028289075.1 Candidatus Saccharimonadota bacterium
ATCGAGCGGCCAAAGCTTAAAGAAATCTTCACTCGAATCACTATACGTCCGAATAAGTTCTTTGGCGCGTTCCCGATCCTGTTGATTGTGGGCAAAACGGAACCTGATAGGACGGAACAAACTCGAAAAAGCCAGCGCCAAGCTGGTTATTGCTGCCAAGCGCAATGAATTTATAATGCCAGTATCCTGTCGGGTGAGCAGCGGAGTAAGATCGGGATTGGGTAACCCGACAAGCCAACGCAAGGTGAAATTCAACGTCTGGGTGTTGCTGTATTCACGACCAAAGTCGCGTTGGTCAATAAAGCTAAACGTGACTGCACCAAATAAAAGTGCAGCACCCAGTATTCCCGCAGAGAGCATTAGTCCGCGTTGCAAGCTCACCGTATCGCTTTTGACAGTGAACTCTTTTCGGCTGGCTATAAGAGCGACGAGGGCAAGCCCGTAGAAGACGACTTGTAGGATATTGCGGAAATAAAGTAGCTCGGCTGCTATAAGCACAATAAGACTCAAGCTCGCAATGTAATAGGCGTGTTTTTTCCGCTGGGCTAATTTACC
Source organism: Candidatus Saccharimonadota bacterium (assembly GCA_028289075.1). GTDB lineage: Bacteria > Patescibacteriota > Saccharimonadia > Saccharimonadales > JAQGGX01 > JAQGGX01. The sequence goes on from JAQGGX010000038.1 coordinate 556, forward strand.
CCCGATATAGATCAGTACCAGACCGATAATGATGGCGACTGCATGAGACAAGCGGTCAGGTTCGAATGGCAAGATTGATTCAATTCGTTCGGGCAATTCCCTGATGGGGACACTGAGCAGAGCGATAAAACCTGACACTCTCGTAAGCCATCCGGCAATGCGTGGAGACGAGTGAACAAAATGAATATGCAAACGCATGGTTTCTGCGATGAGGGCGCTTAGGCTTTGCCGCCCTGTACCGTTCGTTTATGTAAAATGAAGGTAATCAGCCAGTTGACGGCAAAAACGACGACCGCAGTGATGGTGATACTGCCTAGTATATCCGTCGGGGAGTGGACTCGAGCTGCAACACGGCCGGCGCCAACAATAATCGTCAAAGCAAGCAGCACAAGACCTAGTTTACGGTTCTGTGTGAACACAATCCAGGCAATGAGTGCGCAAAGTGCCGTATGGTCAGACGGAAAGCCGTTGTCAGCTGAATGAGAAATGAGCGGCGTCGTATGTTCTGCCACGAAGGGACGAGGGTCAAAGTACAGCTTGCTGGCTACTCTGGTTGCGATAAAAGACAGGGGAGCGGCGATAACCCCGAGTATGAATACTTTTTTACGTACATCCGGGTTCAAACGAATCCACCAAATACCTGCAATGAGCGGAAGAGCAACGAAGAGATATTCGGCAACAAAGATGATGAGGGTATCAGTCATTCCTTTTATTATAACCCGCGTGGAGCATACTGTAGGGTGCGTAATTATGTTTCATGGGAAAGCAATGTTTACTTTTGATGTTTTTTGCTACACTTAGGCATAAGCTTTTACAAAATGGGAATGTATGAATAGTGGGCAAAACGACAAAGTAGTGGTGGGTGACGTGAGTCCTCATCCTATTAAGGAGTTAGTTAAAAAATTTCACGCAGCTCTCGGTACAAACAGGGGCCGCTTAACGGCGTTCATAGTCGTTATTGTTGTGGTCGGCGGTACTGTCGGCGGGTATTACGCTTTTACACACTGGTTTGCACATAAGAAGCCTTCAACAGAACAGTCGCTCGCCGCACTTGTGACGAGCCAAGTACTCGAGGGTCGGCTTGACGTCAATAACCCAGCCTCTAAGGAGACTTTGGAAAAGGGACTACAAAGTGCATCTGAAAAGAAAGAAAAGATTACGCTGCTCAATGCACTTGCAACCAATGCTGAGGCGCGTCAAGATTACCGTAATATGACCGACTATCTTATAAGAGCCTATCAGGCTGGCGCAACTGATAGCACGACTGTCCTGTCAATCGCGGATACCTATGATAATCAGTTACATGAGAAGGACAACGCCCTGAAGTACTACAAGATAGCTCTGACTTCTGCTCAAAAAGAGAAAGAACAAGGTGATAGGCTTGCTGACGCTCAGATTAAGTATATTGAGGACACAATAAAGACAGTGGAGGCTAACGGTGCGCACTAAACGAGTTGGTTTAAGCCTCTGGTTTGCCTCACTGATACTTATGATGGTCGTGATGCCAGTATGGCTTGGCATGCAGACAACCGTAGAAGCCGCTACTTCAGGGCCGTATAACAGAGATCTGAACCATGGGTACTTTACCGGCAGATTGGACTACTACGGCGGGCAGGTTATACCAGGCGGGCTTGACGCTGTTAACGTCGGTCAATTTATTAACGAGATCAAGGGATTTTATAATGGTAGCAATGCGCAAAGAAAGACTGGAGCGGCGTTTATCATTAATACCATGCTGGAGAAAAACGCTCCTGGTAGTGGCCGTGCACTGAGTACATCGGAGTTAGCCGATTGGGAAGCCAGGGTCAGGAGCCCGAACATTGTTATTAACTTCAATGAGGCGTACACCTTCTGTGTAAACAGCTATTACCAGGACGGTCTTAATGACAATGCTTTCTTTGAGAAGTCAGGCGGTGGTTGTTGGCGTCCGAGCGATGTTGTTGGTGGAGAAAGAGTGGGAAACTCAATCGTATTTCATCAGAAAAATGCCAACGGCTCAGCCGGTAGAGTGCTGTATGCGATTCGTCGTGCTTGTGCAAACCCAGTAGGTTACTATCCTAATGGAATTGTCGGTTTGCCGGAACCAAGCTTCGCTATGAACAGCGCACTTTCTACAAGTGTAAACGGTGCGAGCGGGACATCAGCCGAAGCTGGCGACAGTGTTCGTTTTACGTACACGGCCGTGAATAACGGCCCAGGTGCATCAGATGGCGTTTCGTGTCGTATTTATACTCGTAACTATCCGGGGCTACAGGCGACGCCTCCTGCTACACCGGTAGCGGCAGGGTCTACGCCGGGGCCGGCTATGGCATGTCCGCCAACCTTTAACTCTGGCGGGAGGGTGACGACAAGCGAAACCATAACGGCAACTGCCAATACGACGCATTGTCGGTTCTTTGTGGTGACGCCGCGCAATCAGGCAGGGGGTTCTATCTCTCGGGTTGCCTGTGTGAGCGTACACACCAAACCGTACTTTAGGGTTTACGGCGGAGATGTGATTGCGGGTTCTAACTTTACTGATCCTGATGGCGTTTGCCGACCACCTGCGAGAGGTGGCACGAACCCATACTATAGTCCCGGCATTATCAGCTGGAACTCTGGTACGGGTGGCGGTGCTGGAACACAGCTTGCAGCCTTTGCAGTCGGTGCGATTGACGACTTTACCAGCGCTACCGGTCATGCTGCTACTCCGGGTTCGCCGATTGTTCCCAAAGGGCTGACATTCGCGAATACTGCGACTGTTCCTGCGAGTACGACATACGGAGGTATATGGAATAGTAATAACATTCAGACATGTGCTCCGAACTATTTTGCCTTGAAGTCCGGTTCTGATCCGGGTGCAACGCTCAACCTCAATGGGGGAGGCAGCGGTAGCTTTGTGCACGCGCGCACTGGTAACCTGAATATAACCGGCGGAAACATTGCCAACGGTCGCAAGTACACCATATTTGTTGACGGCAGCGTCACTATTACCGGCAATATCCAATACGTTGGTAACTACAATAGTATCGCCGACATACCATCAGTACAGATCATCGCCCGCAATATTTATGTTGCACCGGGCGTCACAAGAATTGATGGTACACTGATTGCCCAGCCGACGAACGCAACATCTACGGATGGAATCTTATACACCTGCAGCAGCGGCACGCCAACGCCCACAGCAGCTGAACTCAATGGTTTGTGTCGCACCAATATGCTCCGAGTAAACGGGGCAATGATTGCCCGACAGTTCAAATTCCTTCGAACCGGCGGTACGCTGCGAAATGGTACAAATGTTGAGGCGATTGGCAGTGCGAACCTGGCAGAGGGTATTCAGTACAGCCCTGAAGTTTGGCTGAGCAGTCCTGCTTTGCAACCACCAGCATCTGGTGAGTTCAATTCATACACAGCTTTGCCGCCAATTCTCTAAAAAGCTGTACATCCCAGGTACTGCTTATGCTATAATCACCAGTAATATGAGCATACTGAGTGGGGTTTCTAGTTTCTTCGGCCTTGATATCGGAACGACAGCGATTCGTGTTGTTGAGCTGAGCGGTAAAGGGCCAGTTAAGTCCTTAGTTAAATACGCTTCCGCGCCAATTGATATCAAAATTGCGCAGAGCGATTCAAAAGCAGATCAACAGCGTCTGGTGCAGGCATTGCGGGGTCTTTTGACGCAAGCAAACATCAGTACCAAGAACGTCGCTGTCGGCATCCCGTCACAGAAAGTTTTCACTGCTGTTGTCGATATCGATCGCCTGAGTCCGAATGAACTGGCGAAGACAATTCGCTATCAGGCAGATGCACTTATCCCGACGCCACTGGCACAGTCCAAGATTGATTGGGCACTACTTGGCGATTCGCCAACTGACAAGACAAAAGTAGAGATTCTGCTTAGCAGTGTCACGAATGACTTTGTTGAAAACCGTTTGGACATGCTTGAGTCAATCGGCCTCAACGTCATCGCTTTTGAGCCTGACAATTTGGCATTAACCCGCTCAATGCTGCCAGCCGATGCCAGCCTGCCTCACATGGTCATCGACATGGGAAGCACATCGACTGATCTCGTAATCACGATGAATGGTGCGCCACGGTTAACCCGCTCAATGCCAACAGGTACACAATCAGTCGTGACGGCTGCTATGCACAACTTGAATATTGATCAGCAGCAAGCAGAACAGTTTGTATTTAAATTTGGTCTGTCCAAGGACAAGTTGGAAGGCCAGGTCTTCCAGGCTGTCGTCAGCACAGTTGATCTGTTGATTGCAGACATCGAGAAGTCCATTAAGTTCTTCCAGACTCGCTACGGTGGCTCGCAAATTGATCGCATTATCGTCACCGGTGGGGCGTCGGCACTCCCAGAATTCCCATTGTACTTGGCTAACAAGACTGCGCTAAGCGTAGAGATTGGTAACTCATGGAGGAATGTTGCGTTTCCTTCAGGACGTCAAAATGAATTACTTGCTGTATCGAATCACTTTGGTGTAGCAGTGGGACTTGCGGAGCGTGAAGAATGATCCAATTTAACTTATTACCAGATGTAAAACTTGAATATATTAAGGCTCGTAGGCTCAAACGAACGGTTATGACGTTTTCAGTCGTTTCGGGCATAGCGGCTTTGGCGCTCACTATACTGTTATTCGTTGTTGTGAACGTATTTCAGAAGCAACACATGAATCACCTGACCGCTGATATCAAGCGTGACAGCCAGAAATTACAGCAGACACAAGACCTCGACAAAGTTCTGACGATTCAGAATCAGCTCAATAATTTAACTCCACTTCATGAAAAGAAAGCTGCAGCGAGTCGTATTCATACGTACCTTGCACAAGTCACTCCAGCCAATACAACGTACGCTAAGGTTGAAGTAAACATGATTGACAGTAAGATGTCGTTTACCGGTGCCGCCGATAGTCTAAAGACGATTAACCAGTTTGTTGATACGCTAAAGTTCACTAAATACACAGCGTCTTCAGCGCAGGAAGTCAACGCATTCTCAGAAATTGTGTTAACTTCTTTTGGTCGTGATGACAAGGGAGCGAGCTTTGAGATTAACCTGAAGTTTGATCCTGTCATTTTTGATAACACCCAGCAAATAAGCTTGAATGTACCGACAATTACGACTACTCGTTCTGTTACCGAAAAACCAGGTGATCTATTCCAGCCACTAAGCAACACGGGAGGGAACCAATAATATGGCAAAACTTGGATTATCAAGCAAACGGCTTCAAATTGACAAGGCAAACACCACCGTTACTATTGCCGTTGCAGCTGCCACATTCGTAGTTATCTTCTCACTGTTTGCTTGCCGGGCACTGCTCTCGACTCGTTCTTATCAGGCAAAGGTCATTAACGAAAAAGAAACCGCAGTCAGACAGCTCAAAGCTAATATCGAGGCAGTCGATAAGCTTGTTATCTCGTACAAAGAATTCTCAGCACGTCCTGACAATATTATTAACGGCATATCTACGGGCACTGGTGATCGTGACGGAGACAATGCAAAGATTACCTTGGATGCGTTGCCGAGCAAGTATGACTTCCCGGCGCTCGTAAGTAGTATCGAAAAGCTTGTTTCACAGAATAACTTCAGGATTGTCAGTATTAGTGGAATCGACCAGGAAGTCGAGCAAAAGACTGATGGCGCATCACCAAGCCCGCAACCAGTAGAACTTCCATTCAAGGCAACCGTATCAGGAGCATATGATCCTATGCAGGAGCTGATTAAGGTATTTGACCAGTCAATCCGTCCAATCCAACCACAGATCGTTACCTTTACGGCTCAGGGCGAGAATAAGGAAGTACAACTTGAATTTGATGCAAAGACGTACTACTTGCCAGAGAAGACACTGAGCATTACAACAAAGGAAGTGAAATGAAACAAAAAGATTTAATGCTCATTATCGTCATCGGCATTGTAAGCGCAGTATTCTCTATCCTCATTTCAAACGCCACTATCGGTTCTCAGAAGCATCGCAAACAACAAGTTGAAGTGGTTGAGCCAATCACCGCACAGTTCAGTGAGCCTGATAAACGTTACTTTAACGGCCAGTCGGTGAATCCAACTCAGCTGATTCAAATTCAAAATAATACCAACAGCAAACCGTTTAATTAGAAGCAGGGTACAGGATGAGCGTACTCTCCGTTGCTACACAGAAACAAGTTGAAGATAATTTGGTAGCTGAAGGCTTGCTTACGCAAGAGCAGCTCGATGAGATAATTATCAAGGCGAAGAAAGAAGAAGCGCCTGTATTTAGCATGCTCATGAAAGAAGGGCATGTCACGCAGGAAAAGCTGACACAGCTGATTGCTCATGCTACTAAAGTGCCCTATGTGAACCTTACGGCAGCCAGAATAGATGGTAAAGTGCTAGAGCTGTTGCCGCAAGAAATTGCAGAACGCTACATGGCAGTACCGCTTGGTGAAATGCAGGATCATTTAGTCATTGCGATGCTGGACGCGGACAACGTCCAGGCAATCGATTTCTTGTCGAATAAGATCGGTCGGCCACTCAAGGTTTACGCCGCGAGCGAGGAAGGGGTACGGATCGTTCTTAAGCAGTACAGTAAAACGATTGGCCAGCAAGTAGCCGGTGTATTCGATCAAACGACGCACGCTACTCCAATAGCGGAGCTGGTTCAAGCGACCGCTGCTGGCAAAGCCGTCCAAGCGGATACCAATATCACAACTATCGTACAAGACTCACCAATTAGTAAAGCGCTCTCAGCCATCCTTGATCATGCAGCCAAGGCTCGGGCCAGTGACATTCACATCGAGCCACTCGAAAATGAGCTGAAGATACGCTGTCGTATCGATGGTGTGCTCCAAGAGGTAATGAAATTGCCGAAGAGCACCGAGGCACCACTTGTTTCCCGTATTAAGATTTTGTCGAACCTCAAAATTGACGAACACCGTATCCCACAGGACGGCCAATTTACGGTACGTGCTGCCGGTAAAGACATTGACCTTCGTATCGCTATCTCTCCAGTTGTATGGGGTGAGCAGGTAGTCATCCGTTTGCTCGATAAATCCGGTACCAGTTTGCATCTCGAGGAAATGGGTTATAAGGGCAGGGCGCTCAGAACGATCCAGGAGGGCCTGAAGCAACCGAATGGCATGATCCTGACCTCTGGTCCGACTGGTTCTGGTAAGTCAACCAGTCTCTATGCATTGATCCAGGAAATTTTCGATGACAGCATCAATATCGTAACGCTTGAGGACCCAGTTGAATACAAGATGTCAGGAGTGAACCAAATCCAGGTGAACGCTGACGTCGGACTGACATTCGCATCGGGACTCCGTTCTATCTTGCGTCAGGACCCTGACGTCGTGATGGTTGGTGAGGTTCGTGACGCTGAGACTGCCACATTGGCGGTTCAGGCTGCTCTAACGGGGCACTTAGTGTTCAGTACGCTTCACACTAACTCGGCAGCTGGCATCTTGCCTCGTTTGCTTGATATGGGTATCGAGCCATTCCTGATTGCCAGCACGGTCCACACGGTCATTGGCCAGCGTTTGGTGCGGCGCCTGACGGATACAAAAGAAACCTATGAGTCCGATAATGCCGAAACAGAAGCGATCCAAGCCACGATAGGGCACTTGTTACCAGAGAAAGAGTCCGATGTCGCCAAAGTCAGCGCTGATTTGGGATACGACAATTTGCCCTTGCGGGGCCAAAAAGCTTATACTTTGTTTAAGGGCAAAGATAGTCCTGAAGCACCGAAAGGGTTTAAAGGCCGAATGGGCCTTTACGAGGTGTTTGAGGTAACAAGCGAAATTCAGGATATGATCATCAAAAAATCAACCAGTCTAGAGATCCAGAAGATAGCTCAAACTCAGGGCATGGTTACCATGCGCCAGGATGGTTATCTAAAAGCTTTGGCTGGATATACGACGTTAAAAGAAGTTGACCGCGTAGCGGCTTCAGATACTGCTTGAAATAGGGAAGGGTGGAAATATGCAGGGATTGCCAAGAATTGAAGTATTACTAGAAGAGGTCATTAAGAAAAAAGCATCTGACCTTCACATTCAGGTTGGACTGCCGCCAATGCTCCGTATCGACGGTAAGCTCGTGGCTGTTACAGGCAGTGAAGCGCTGAACGAAGAAGCCGTTGAGGCACTTATCTTTGCAGTACTTGACGAAGACCAGAAGCAGATCTTGCTCAAGGACAAAGAATTCGACTTTAGTTTTGCTTTTGGTGACCTAGGTCGCTTCCGTGTGAACGCTTTCCATGAACGAGGCAACATGGCAGCCGCACTCCGTCTTATTCCAAACGAGCTACTGACAATCGAGCAATTAAGCTTGCCACCGATCGTCAACGGTTTTGCTGATTACCCACGTGGGCTTGTGCTGGTCACTGGGCCGACTGGTTCTGGTAAATCCACGACACTTGCTGCACTACTACACAAGATCAATATGGAGCGTTCAGCTCACGTTGTTACTATCGAAGACCCTATTGAATTTACACATAAGTCTCAGCAGTCGGTAATCGTGCAGCGTGAAGTTCACTATGACACCTACTCATTCTCAGCCGCACTCCGTAGTAGCCTCCGTCAGGACCCTGACGTCGTGCTTATCGGTGAGATGCGCGACCTTGAGACTATCGCTGCCGCTATTACGATTGCAGAAACCGGTCACTTGGTACTCGCAACTCTACACACTAACTCAGCCGCGCAGAGTATTGACCGTATGATTGACGTTTTCCCGCCACACCAACAGCCGCAGATCCGCACACAGCTATCAAACATCTTGATGGCGATTTGTTCCCAACGCTTGGTCCCCGCAATCGGTGGTGGCCGTGCTGCCGCTGCAGAAATCCTGATAGCGACACCCGCTGTAAGGAACATCATCCGTGAAGGCAAGAGCCACCAGCTCGAAGCTGTCATTCAGACCGGTGCAGAGCATGGTATGCAGTCGATGGACAAGACACTGGTGAATCTGATCCACAACGGTACGATTACCTATGATGAAGCACGTATGGTCGCTGTCGATATTGAGGAGCTTGATCGCTTGATGCGAGGATAAACCGTCATGCTGACATATCATTACGTTGCCCGGAACTCCAAAACAGGAGAGAAGATATCCTCAGATGTGCAGGCCGAGAGTGAGCAGGTCGCTGCGAAGCTCATCCGTCAGGAAGGTTTAGCACCGCTTGAGATTACATTGAAAGATGGCGGTGGTTCAGGCCTGATTGCGCGTATCAAAAATCGGATTAGCGCGAAGGACAAAATTCTATTTTCCCGCCAGTTGGCTACGCTGATTAACGCGGGGCTGCCACTTGTACAGAGCTTGCGTAGTGTCGGCGATCAGACCGACAACAAAGCGTTCAAAAACGTTATTAATCACGTTATCTCTGATGTTGAAGCCGGTACAACTCTCTCGATTGCCTTATCAAGGCACCCAAGTGTGTTTGACCAGATTTACATTAGCTTGATTGCAGCCGGCGAGACATCCGGTACACTTGATAAATCACTTGAACGGCTTGCATTGCAGCAGGAAAAGGACGCGGAGTTACTTTCAAAGGTGCGCGGCGCCATGATCTACCCGCTTATAGTGATCCTTGTCATGTTTGCAGTGATTGGATTTATGATTGTCCAGGTACTGCCGCAGGTGAAAGTCCTCTACGAGGGCATGCAGGGAGCAGAATTGCCGCTTATCACAAAGGTTCTGCTCGCTATTTCTGACTTTACGATTAAGTTTTGGTGGCTCGTCATTGCAATGCTCGCTTTTGCGGCATTTGGAATGAGCCGATGGGCGAGGACTCTGGGTGGCAAGCAAATAGTAGACCAGCTTAAGATGAAAATCTGGCCGGTGGGTCCGCTGTTTATGAAGATGTATATGGCTCGGTTCGCTCGTACTGCTACTACGCTCGTTGCTAGCGGAGTGCCACTGATCCAGGTGCTCGAGATTACTGCGCGCAGTATCAATAATGTCCACATTGAAAAATCTATCCACAATGCGATAGAGAAGGTGAAGGGCGGTAAGTCACTATCGGAATCGATAACGAATGACCCTCACTTTTTGTCACTTGTGCCGGACATGTTGAAGATTGGTGAGCAATCAGGTGCGATCGAACAGATGCTATCCAAGACCGCTGATTACTACGAGAAAGAGGTTGATACTCAGGTAAAGACTATTTCTACCATTATTGAACCGGTACTGATGGTTATACTGGGTGTTGTCGCGTTCATTATCGTGGCGGCGGTACTTCTGCCGATCTATGGCCTGGCCGGGAAAAGTGTCGTTTAATTAGGGTCTATAACTATAAGCTATTGCTTTTTCGGTAAGTACAGCTATAGTATCGATACATAAGCGTTTAAAAAATAGTTAATGCAAAGGGGGCATTTGCGCCATGACTAAAAACTTAAAACAGAATATTAAGGGCTTCACCATCATCGAAGTTCTGATCGTACTTGCTATTGCTGGTTTGATTATGTTGATTGTATTCCTTGCTGTACCAGCACTACAACGTAACTCACGTAACACTCAGGCCAAGAACGCTGCTTCTGCCATATTGGGCGGCGTTAGTGAATTCAGTAACAACAACAACGGTGTACTTCCGACAGCCATTACTGTTACGGGTAGTGACGTAGCATTTACAGGTGCAGCGGGTTCTACTCCTTCAAATGCACGGATCCAGGGTGGCTACACAGTTGCTACTGGTACAGCTATGCCAGCAACCACAGCTACTGGATCATTTGTGGTCAATATAAACCACAAGTGTACTGGAAATGCTTTTGCAACCACTAGCAGCCCGCGTGCTGTAGCAATCGGCTATAACATTGAGACCAGCAACGGTACTGCTCCTCAGTGTGTTGAAAGCTAGATAGAAATACGAAGTATTAACAAAAGACGGCCTGGTAAAAGGGCCGTCTTTTCTATAGGATATAGCTAATGGTTATTCTTATTCTGGTAGTTTGGGGATTATGCTTTGGTAGTTTTGTGAACGCACTTGTGTGGCGTATTCATGAGCAGTCAAAGGCAAAGACCAAGAAAGCTCGTGCTGAGCTCTCAATCATGAAGGGCAGGTCAATGTGCCCGCACTGCAAACACACGCTGGGTGCTCATGACCTGTTGCCGGTTATTAGCTGGCTCAGCCTTGGAGGGAAATGCCGATACTGTCATAAACCTATAGCATGGCAGTATCCAGTCGTAGAGCTCATAACCGCGTTACTGTTCGTCGCTTCGTATCTGTGGTGGCCATATGGCTTCGATACTATCGGCACTGTCATGTTCGCGGGCTGGCTTGCAGTACTTATAGGGCTGGTTGCGTTGACTGTATATGACCTCAAGTGGATGTTGCTCCCAAACAGGCTAACGTATCCGCTGATGGCCTTGTGGAGCGTCGTAATCGTGATAGCCAGTGTCCTGCGGGGCGACGTGTCACTGATTGTGTCGTCGACTCTTGGCGTTATCTTTTGTGGTGGCATTTTTTGGGTCTTGTATCAAGTCTCCGATGGACGTTGGATCGGCGGCGGTGATGTAAAGCTCGGTTTTCTGCTGGGGCTGATTGTCGGTGGTCCACTGAATGCGCTGTTTGTTATATTTATTGCTTCATTGATTGGTACGTTCGTAGCACTGCCACTTATGGCACTCAAGAAAGTGAACCGCTCAAGCCAAATCCCATTTGGGCCGTATCTGATTGTCGGTGGCGTACTGGTGTTTTTGTTTCATGAGTACTTTGTACAAGTTTTGAACAGCCAAATCTTACTTCCGTAGCATAAAACCAAATCTGCTTATGCTATACTTAGCTCATGAAGGGTGGCCGTCAGCCGCGGGGTTATACTGTAGTCGAAACGCTGATATTTCTAGCAGTTTCTTCGGCATTATTCGTCAGCGCATACAGACTTGTATCAGGTCAGCAGGCAAAAGCTGAATTCTCTTATGGTACCCGTGAGTTAGTGTCACGTATCCAAGATGTCATGAACGATGTATCCACCGGATATTATTACAATGCGGATAACTTCCGTTGCACCGCAGGGGCAAGTGGACCCGTAGCTATCACTCCGGCTGCCACTGGTGACCAGGGTAGGAACTCTGGCTGTATTTTTATCGGTCGCGCGATTCAGTTTGCTCCAAACGATACGGGAAGCCAGGAAAGCATTCGAATCTACTCGATTGTAGGGCGGCGACAAGCTGCTTCATCGACTCGTGACGTGAGCAGCCTTGCCGAAGCTATGCCTGTGCCACTTTCTCCACGTGGTGGGTTGCCTCAGGTGGACGTGACAGAGACCTTTCCTACGCCGAATAACCTGGTGGTTAAGTGGGCACGTTATAACAACGGAGCAGGTGTTAGCCCAGCAACCCAAACTATGACAGTAGGCTTCTTTACTAACTTTTCGAACGGCTCACTTCAAAAGGGCAGCGCCCGGAACGTCGATGTTATACCGATTCCCGGTACACAAGTTAGCAGCAGCAAAGCTACAACGGGGCAAGCCATATTCGCTGCAACTGCCCCAACGGTCGTTAATCCAAGTGACGGCGTGGATATCTGCGTAGAGAATCCTAGTGGTGGCCAACACGCTATTCTCAACATAGGTGGCAACAAGCGCCAACTGAATACTGATATTGCCATCAAAAGTGGAGGATGCCCAGCATGATTCGTCTAAAAGCATTACGTCAAAGGGGAGACACGATTGTTGAAGTGCTTATAGCGATTGCTGTTATCAGCCTTATTTTGGGCGGTGCGTACGCATCAAGCCGTAAATCGTTGCAAACAACACGCAGTTCGCAGGAACGTGGCGAGGTAACAAAATACGTTGAGCAGCAGGTGGAATTACTCAAGTCAGCCGTCAAGAATCCTTCATCGAATGTATTTACGATGCCAGGTTCATTCTGTCTTGATAGTAATCTGATCGCCCAGGGGGCTAGCAATGCTATTTGTCGCAAGAGTGGCCCGGGCAGCGGCTACGCGCTGAGTATTACTCGGAATGCCAGTACATTTACTGTCACAGGAACATGGGACAAGATTGATGGCAGCGGTAGCAACCAGGTACAAATTGTGTATAGGACGTATCAATAATGAGAAATAAAAACGAAGCCGGGTTTACTATTATCGAATTGATGATCGCGGCAGCTGTATTCTCGACAGTGCTGCTTATTGTCAGCTACGGTGTTATCCAGGTAGGACGGGCTTTTTATAAGGGAAGTACCATGTCGGCGACTCAGGAGACAACAAGAACTATTATTGAAGATATATCCCAGGCTATCCAGTTCAGTGGCGATACGGTCACGACGACAATAGTATCAAGCGGTCCTGGGGGTATCATTAAAGGCTTCTGTGTGGGTGATAGGCAGTACAGTTACGTACTCAATAAACAACTTACCGATGGAACACCCGGCACAGAGCAGGCTCGTCATGTCATGATGGTGGATAACGTACTCGGCTGTAACGGCACGACTGCTGCCAAAGATATCTTTGCTGCTAACCCGGCTGGTCGGGAACTTGTAGGAATTAATATGCGCCTGTCTAAACTAGACATCCAATGTGCACGCAATGCTGCCGGTGCCTGCGTACCGGGGCTATTCAACATCACAGTCGGCGTAGCATCTGGTGACTATAATGCGCTGCGTGATTCTGATGGAGATGGTATCAAGGATACTTGTGATGGTGGAGCTAGTAATCAGTTCTGTGCAACTTCAAGATTAACAACTACCGTACGGCAACGTGTACAATAGGACAAAAGCATATGCATAAACCACACTCTCTCCACAAAAACGAAACAGGCTTAGTCGCTATCGTGGTAACGATGATTATGATGTTTGTCCTGAGCTTAATTGTTTTGTCATTCTTCAGGGTGAGCCAACGTGAACAGCGGCAGGCGCTTGATCGTCAGCTCAGCACACAGGCTTTTTATGCGGCAGAGTCAGGTATTAATGATGCAGCCGAGTACCTTAAGACGAATACGTTACCTATAGACGACACTAACTGTAATGCGCCACCCGGATACAACAACCAGATCGATGGCAGTGGAGTAATTACGTATAGTTGTTTGCTCATGGACCCCTCACCAACGAGTCTCGAGTATGACAATATCGCTGCAGGGGAGTCGAAGGTTATTCCTATCAAGCACCAGAACAACTCCGGTATCGATAATTTAGGCCTCTATTGGAATTTTCCTGACGCGAATCGTAATAATTATACGAACTGTCCAAGCGCTATAGTATTTCCAGCTGCCTGGAATACAAACTGTGATGCAGGCATGCTCAGAATCGACCTCGTGCCAATCTCACCCGGTCCGTTTAACAGAGCTAACCTGATAGACAAAACTATGACTATCTTTGCAGTGCCACTCCGAAGCGGTGCAGGGGGCGTGGCTACATACTCTGCTGGTGCAACCGGTTTTGGTGGGCAAGGAACGAATGTAGGGGTAACGTGCGTGGCTGCGCTTACGCCAACCCGACCAAAGGGATGCTATCTGCGCATTGCTTTTACTCCACCGCTGTACACACAGTTCTACATGAAAGTCATGCCAGTGTATAAACCTGCCAGTCTGACGGTCTGTTCTCCATCATGCGGCAGCGTTGCAAAAGAGCTTGCCGATGCACAGACTGTTATTGATTCTACCGGTAAGGCCAATGATGTGCTCAGGCGTGTTCAAGCCCGCGTTCCCAGCAATAATTCATTTTTCGGCCCATTCCCGAACTATGCATTAGAGTCAAAAGATACTATCTGTAAGCGTTTCTTGGTTGCGCCACCATTGGCACCTCGACTTGATCCAGCGGTTACGGCTGCTTGCCCGGCTCTGTAGTATTAAGCAACACTTAAGGTGTGGCCCAATATTCGAGATTGAACAGGATCTATTTAGATGTCAGTCAGTATGAGTTCTGTGGAATTTATCATGCACACTCTTGAGATGCTGGTCAGTGACATGAGTATAGATCTGGGTGGTGGAGATATTGCTGTGTCCAAGCATGGCTTGCACACTGCGCAGGTCAGCACCGTTCATGAGCAAATCGGTTGCGAATGAATGACGAAGCGTATGTGGACTGACATGTTTGGTAATGCCAGCGAGAAGAGCATAGCGGGCAACCATGCGCTGGATGCTTCGTACGGTGAGACGATGATAATTGCCGGAAAGATCTACGGTTTTACGGCCGCTATAGCGAATAAAGAGCGGGCGCGTAGTATCGGCACGCTCTCCAGTATATTTGCTGACCCAATCAGCGGCAGCCTCACTTATAAATATAGGCCGGTCTTTTTGGCCTTTTCCGCGGACCATGAATTCGCGTCGCTTGAGGTTTATGTGTTCACGATCGAGCCCCACGAGCTCTGATACACGAAGTCCTGAGGAGAAAAGTAGCTCAAGTATGGCGCGATCTCGAAGACCTGCGAGGGTATTCACGTCAGGCTGTGTGAGCAAACGTTCAACCTCGTCTTGATTGAGGAATGTAACTTGTTTACGAACCGTTCTGGCAAGCTCAATTTTGTCGGCAGGCAGGGCAGTAATGTCGCGCTTGGCGCAGAACTTCAGAAAACTACGAAGAGCAATTAGGTGATAGTTTTGGGTTGTTTTTTGCAGTTCGTCACTGGTGTTCGTGCCAAGTCGGTTGAGCCATAAGCGCCACTTACGGATCAGCTCAGGATCGATATCCGATACTTTGATATCACCGCCAAAGTCGATTAGTCGCGTCAGATAATGGTCATAGTTCTGGATTGTTTTGTTCGATCGGTTTTGTTCGATCTCCAGATATTCCAAAAAGTCAGTCTTAGCTTTAGCAAATAACATAAGCATATTGTACGACCTGAAGACTATATCTGCCAGTTGTGATTTTGTATGAGCGAACAAGAAACTTTTTCAGATTGGCTGATCTGTTATACTGAGGGGAAATAACGCATAAAAAAGGAATTACAAGTTGGAAAGATCTCTCATTATTCTCAAGCCTGATGCCGTACAACGGGGAATTGTTGGCGAAATAATTACTCGATTTGAGCGGGCCGGCTTTAAAATTGTCGGTGCAAAAATGTTGCAGCCGGACTACGACCATTATTTCCAGCATTACGAAGGCATTGGAACGTTAAAGACTCGAAAGGGTGAAGAGATCTTTGAGAGCCAAATGGCAACAATGCAGGACGGTCCTGTTATCGCTATGGTTGTCGAGGGTGTTGATGCCGTAGAAGTGGTACGCAAGATGGTCGGTGCAACCGAGCCAAAGAGTGCCCAACCGGGTACTATTCGTGGCGACTACGCTCATGTTAGCTATGGTCAGGCATCAAGCATTGGCCGTGGCGTAGCCAACATTATTCACGCGTCTGCTGATACGAACGAAGCGGAACAGGAAATTTCTCACTGGTTCTCAGAGAGCGAAATGTACGACTATAGTACCGTTCACGAACCATACACCCAGCCCCGCAAGCAATAGTTAGCTACTAGCAAAAACAAAAACCCGCTCATCAAAGCGGGTTTTTCTTCTTGTTCCCCAGGACAAGAGAGGATCCTTGGCCTGAAGCGAGGATCAATACGAAAGCTGAAAAAGTATTTGCTCTTATTCTTTAAGTCGAGAGGATTCGACTTAAAGAAAGAAAGGAGAAATCGACTAAAAAGTAAAAGGTTCAAGCAGCGCTTGAACCTGTACCGAAAAGTCGTATTATCTGGCGTGGTGCCCCCACTACGATTCGAACGTAGATCTTCACCTTAGGACGGAGCTACTCTATCCATTGAGCTATAGGGGCGTATGTGATCTGTTTCGCTAACGGATCTAACTGGATAAGTTTACCATATCATCTATTGCATGATATCAGATATAATAGGGTTATGGTTTACTTGCAAGGCAACACAAAGCGCGGAGTTACACATGCCGCATAAATATTTTGATGATCAGTTCGATGACGAAGAGGTGCTATATGTCTTTCGCAAGCATCCGATTGTCATGCGAAAGGGATTAGTGCTCGGTTCCCTCGGTCCGTTACTCGGTGTCATCCCGGCTGCCGTAAAGCCTGAACTTGGCTTTGGCTGGTTTTTCGGAGGGCTGGCGGCAGGAATTGTCTTAAGTATACTTTTGTTTACACCCTCGTGGATTGCCTGGTATTACAGCGTATTTATCGTGTCGGATCAGCGTCTGATCCAGATTACGCAGAAGGGACTCTTTCATCGGAGTGTGGTCGATGTCGGCCTGAATCAAATCCAAATGGTGAACTATGAAGTCGCTGGTTTGCAGGAAACGTTGCTTGGTTATGGTACGATAATGATGCAAACATATCTGGGAGATCTTGTTATACATGATGTTCACCACCCCGCACATATTCAGAAGAAATTGTTAAATATCTTAAGAGAACAGGGCGTGCTTGCCTCGCAACCTCCAATGAGAGAAGATGAATTAGTTGATGAAGAAGCCTAAACTACCAAAAGTACTTACCCGCAAAAAGAACGCATCACTCGACGAGAATGCCGAGAATGTTCCACGCATTACGAACGAGACTATAGCCGCTCACCGCGAAGAAGTCCTCAGTAGCGCCCGCAAGTATATTTATCCTTTGCAGCATTCCAAACATCGAATTGTGCTGATTTCTACGACATTGTTCATAACTATGATTGTCGTCTTCTTTACGTACTGTACGCTGGCGCTGTATAAGTTCCAGTCGACAAGCACGTTTCTGTACCGCGTTACACAGGTGATACCATTCCCGGTAGCCCGGGTAGGGAGTGACTTCGTGTCGTATGAGAGCTATTTATTTGAACTACGACACTACATTCATTATTACGAAACACAACTGAAGACAGATTTTACTGATCCCAAGAATCAGGAGCAGCTGAATGAATTCAAAAAACGCGCACTTGATAAAGTGATCAACGATGCGTATGTGAAACAGCTCGCCAAACATAATGACGTAAGCGTACCTGATCAAGAAGTTAACAATCAGATTACTATTTTGCGCACGCAGAACCGGCTGGGTGGAAGCGACAAAGTGTTCGAAGATGTACTTAAGGATTTCTGGGGTTGGACTGTAGATGACTTTAAGCGTTCGCTGCATCAGGAAATTCTGGCCCAAAAAGTTGTTGCCAAACTTGATACAGAGACTAAGGCTAAGGCAGATAATGTACTCGCACAGCTAAAAGCAGGGGGTGACTTTGCAGCACTGGCGAAACAAAATTCAGATGATGTGGTAACGAAGGATAATGGGGGCGAGTTTGGCTTCCCAGTTGATAAAACGAACAAAGATTTGAGCGCGCTCACAACCGATGCGCTATTCAAGCTAAAGCCTGGACAAACTTCTGATATCGTTGATATTGGTTATGCACTACAGATACTGAAAAATATTGAAGTCAGTGGCGATAAAATCCGTGGTGCACACATCTTGTTTACCTACAAAGACAGCGGTACCTACGTCAACGACTTAAAGGATAAGCAAAAAGCCCGCGTTTACATTGGCTCGTAAGTATAATTTAAAGAGTATTTTTTAGGTAAATACTCTGTTATATGATAATATATGGCCAAGCAGGCTTCTTACTAGCCATGATTCCGGCATTAGCACGAAGTTAGGTATAGAGGAATGCAAAGGTCGTCCTGCGGAAGATAAGAAAAGGAAGTACATGGCTAGTAAGTTGTTCGTAGGCAGTTTGCCTTACACCACTACCAGTGACGATTTGCAGCAATTATTTGCGCAATTCGGTACGGTAGCATCAGCTGTAGTCATCAACGATCGCGACACCGGTCGCTCAAAGGGATTCGGATTCGTAGAATTCGATAACGATGACGACGCCAAGGCTGCTATTAAGCAACTTGACGGTTCAGATCTTGATGGCCGACGCATTGTAGTAAACGAAGCCAAGCCTCGCGAGGACAAACCTCGTGGCGGCGGTGGCGGCGGTGATCGAGGCGGTTTTAAGCCTCGCTTTGAAAAGCGCTACTAAAAGAAAAGCTCCCAACCGGGAGCTTTTTTAATACCTGGGAGCCGACTTTGCGCGGCTCTTTATAAATTTACGGATAAATCTAAATATCTGATAGGCAAGTATAATTCGGGCGAATAATCCTTTTCTAAGCATGCTCTTTACTCCTGTTTACGGTACAGGATACATCGTACCGAAACTAAAGCCCGCGCACTATAAGAAAACTTACATCTGGCCAATACTGAGTATGTCACTTTTTTGGAGCTCTGCGACCTCTCTTCGATCGAGGTGCGCCATCAGGATCTTTAACATAGGCATAGCCAGCTAATATTACGAATCGTATTTCTTTGTTCCCAAGCGCTGGCACACATCCAGCTGCAGAAAGGTTGCCGCCTTCGTCTATGTCCCCGCGAGTAAATGTAAAGTCATCCACACGGCAGGATGGACCATCTGTATTGCTTTCAAAGGGATAAGGATCATTTGGTTGTGCGCAAATCGTGAAGCTAACGGTGCTGCCCACCTTAAAAATAGTGACGTCTAATACGCTCGATACTGGATGCCACTGGTGATCGCTTAGTACTTGTTCTGCGGTTACCTCTACGGAGCGTTCATGCTCGGGTATGCTCATAGCAGTTACTCCCTAAACTCTCAGTCTAGGCTCCTTGCGGACCCGTTGGCAAGCATACGAAGTGGGGAACGCTCTTATTTGAAGTCGAAAGATATTATTCCCATTCAGTTGTGCCAGGTGGTTTGCTGCTGAGATCGTAGATAACGCGCGTAATGCCGTTTACTTCGTTCAAAATTCGATCAACCATTTCGGCAAGGGCGGGCTCCGGTATATCGACCCCTGGTTGTGCGGCAACGCCAGTCATAAAATCTGGTGTTTTGAACGGTCGGAGCGCGATAGTGCGCGAATCTTTTACTCCAAAGTCCAGTGGAACAAGTATGACGGGCATCTGGCTCATGTTGGCCATGAGATCATATTGACGCAGGACTTCAGTCACGATTGCATCGGCATGACGGACTTGTTCAAGCGCATCCGGTGTCAGGTGTGTCGGCGTTACGCCTAAGGCCTCTCGATCTACCGAATCACCAAAAATATAACTGACGCGGTTCACGGCATGGTTGTTGTTTGGGATAGCTCTGGCCATGGCAATGAGCTCTGGCCAGTTAGATGGTCCTTCGATACCTGCCAGGTAGCGGTAACTGCGACCATCGCCTTGCACGCCAACGGTACGTACCGGCAGTAGGTGGGTACGATATTTACTGTAGCCGGATTTTTTTAGAAATGAATCGAGTTGTGTCTGGAGCTCATCATGGTTTGGTTCCCGGTAAGAAGTTTCGGTGCAAAGTACACGGATTCCAAGCCCCGGGCCAGGGAACGGATGCCGATCGACCATATGGTCGGGCAGGCCTAACTTTCGTCCAAGCACCCGGACCTGATCTTTGTACAAGTCCCGTAGTGGTTCGACCACCATTGCTTTATCCCTAAGCTCACGTAC
>JAQGGX010000075.1 GCA_028289075.1 Candidatus Saccharimonadota bacterium
CTTTCTTGACTAAACCATATTCTGGCTTGTCGTATTCAGTCTTGGAAGTGACATTACCAAGTTGCGCATCGTATGCAGTCTGCGATGTCTGCAAGTTATATGCCGGCGTCAGCAAGTGTGCAAAGTCAGTCTGCTCTGCGGATCCCGGGGGCGTCATGTGCAAGTGTGCAAAGACACGTCCAGTAGTACCAGTCTTATATACATCTACGCGGTAGTTCACCCAGCGGTTAGCTGTTGAGTTATTAAATGTACCACTCGGACTCCATCGTTCACCACCGTCCAGCCAGTTATCAACGACAAGCTGATTATCTACATAGATTCGCATACCATCACTGTGCCATGCGCGGAAGCTATAATTACCTGTTTGATTCAGTAATATCTTACCGCTGGCCCGTAGTGCAAGCCCATCTGTAGGCGTGATACCTGAGGCTGCATCAACTCCATACGAAACGTACGGTACGTTATTAAACGCGGTTGTGTGTATTTTCGGCACCCCGAGAAGTTTCTTATTGTCATAGATACTGACGTTGAGACCACGTATGCCTTCGTCGTAATTGGTTTGGGTGCGCGGCACTTGGCTGCTGTTTGCGGCAAGTGGCTTGCGGTCTGTGTCGTACCATGCGGCCGGCGCTGGACCGTATGATTCAATTGGACGATCTTCACTGTCGTAAATAGTGGTCGATTTGAGCCCTGTTGCATCGGTTGTTGAGAGCGACAGATCTTTGACAGAATCCCATTCAGTGACGCTAGACAAATTAGCTGCATCTGTTTCTCTAATCGTTCTGAAAAGAGTATCGTACTCTATGCGTTTACTGAATCCAGCGGGCTCTGGTGCGCCCGTGATGTGCATTTGTGCAACGCCAAAGACTGGTGCTGTACCTGGCAGATATTCAAATGTATGGTTCGTACGGTTTGAGTTTGCTTGTGCTGCAGGAGCTTTCACGGCTGCTACTCGACCAAGCTCATCGTATGATACTTCGGTGGTAACGGTCGCATCTTCGGCTCTAATACCGGCACCGACAGCATCGTTGGCCACAGAGTCGCGTACATTCACGATTCTTCCTGCTGTGTCGTATCCGTAGTCGAGCAGTTCATTGCCGGGTTTTTCAACTCGTGCAAGGCGACCATTTTTATACTGTAACCTCGTTGTATCTCCGTCGGTAGTCTTAAAGGCGCAGAGCATACCTGTTGGTGCGGCATCAAAGCCGGCGGATTGCGTACAGTTGCCTTCTTCATTGACGCTCTTGTAGTGAAGTGTCGCGAAACGGCTGCTCGTGACGCCGTCGACAATCTTCATGAGCCGGGATGGGTCGCCGGCATATTCGTATTTTAGCGCGGCTGGTTGCTTATCATCCTGTGGAGTAGTAACGGAAGTCAGCTTACCTTCCGAATCAAATATGTAGGTACGACCGTCGGTATCTACGAGCGTGTATGTACCGTTGGCGTTACGAACTAATTGTCCTTCTTCGTTAACGGGTGCTTTGTACACGCTTTCATTCCATGTATATTCATGGGTTTGGCCCGATGAATCAGTCAATATCACATTTGCACCGCTAGTGCGCAGTCTCTCGTATGAAATGTCACCGTCGACATCGACGCCTATTTGCCAGCCTTCTGGGACGGCAAGTGCTTTTGGTGACAACCAGGTGGCAGGAACTTCTTGTTCAGGTACGGCGCCCTTCACATTGAAGTTCATAGTAGCTCCACCGCCATTTTCATAGTATTCGATAGTAACTGGCACTGTTTGTCCGGCAGTAAGGTTCACAGCTGCTCCCCATGATTGCGTTGTGCCTCTGTCTACCCAGTCATTTATCACCTGTTGGTTGTTGATCCACATACGAAGGCCATCATCACTGGCACCTCCAAACTGATATGCACCATTTACAGGAACGGTTACATATCCCCGCCATCGCACAAGGAACCTATCCGACGGAGCTCCCGGTACTGGAGCGCCGTCCGCCCAGTTGAAGCTAATTTTTGGATCTGTTCTTGTCATGATCAGACGCATCGGATCGTCGTTGTTAGCTGGGAAGGTTCGACTACCACCTTCATCATTGTAATAGCGCCCAACAAGTCCGTACTGTTGGCTGGTCTGCCTAATACCTGTTTGCAGCCAGGTACTCGGTACAACTTGTTCAGTGACCGCTCCTCTTGCAAGCATACGGAATGTAGCATTGCCACCTGCCTCATAGAATTCAACCCGTATACGAGCAGGCTTGCCTGCCTCTAGATACACTGGCGTGTTTCCAAAGAATGTTCCTGTACCACTAACATTATGATGCAGTTGTTCATTGATATAGATGTTGTAGCCGTCATCAATGTGACCTCCAAAGTAATAGTTACCAGTCGTCGGGACTGTAAGATATCCAGCCCATCGTGCCGAGAAATTATCTGGGTTGATCACTCCAGCCGCAGGCGTTCCTTCTCCCCACAAGAACTCGATATTAGGATCAACCCGAGTTAGGCCTGGGACTCCGTCCCTACTTACATTGTTCCAGTATTCACCAACTAAGCCGGGACGGGATTTTGCAGGCGTGTTGTAATCGAGGCTTAGTCCCATACTACCGCCGAGCGCGCTCATGGTATGAGTACCCGTGCTCGTAGTGGCATTACCGGTTGCCAGATCTATACTCATTGGCCCGACGGTATCATAGGCCTGGGTGCTGTCTTTACCGGTCCGCATATCATATTTGAAGGATCTCACCCAGTTAGGGTCTGTTTGCGTGGCTCCAGTTGTGTACGCGTGCCAGTAATAGGTCGTGCCATCTTGCAAGATACCATCTGGAACTGTCCATTGTGTTGACTTGGTCCAGCCAGAATTGATGACGGCACCAGTCTTAGCATCTGGGTTCGAGGATACTTGAAAGTAGTACTGAACTGCTTCGCCATCTGCGTCACTGACAGGGTTAATGCTCAAGCTTGGTTGACTTGTCACAACAATCTGCTTATCTGCCGGGGCAATTGCCTGTGCCATAGGCGTAGGTGTATCGAAGAGAACTGACATGACCAGTGAAGTAGGTTCGAACTGCTTGTAGCTGTCGGAGCCTTCATCACCCCACATCATGAACCAGCCGCCCCATTGCGGGTCTGGGTTGTCTTCGCCCGACATCCACGCTACCGTGCGTCGTACATCTGACCAGTCATTAGTATTTGCGCCGGCACCGTACTGGTAGCTTTTGTCGTGAGTACAGTTGAACCCAAAGCAGGGTGCCCATGATGTGTGGATGGATTTCCAACCGTCATAGCCAGTCCAGTAACTTCGTTGTTTCTTGACGAGATGAATCGATGCTCCAAGAACTTTTTTGTTGTACTTGAGTTCTTCAAACGGTATACGGAACATAGTTCGCCACCACTTGTAGCCGTTGTCATTCAGCCTTCCTGCTTGCGGGTCACAGGTAGAACTTTCACACATATAGCCATCTGACTTATATGCCTTGAACAAGCCATATGTTCCCCCAACGTCATGGTAGAACGTAGGATCAACGGCTATCGGGAAGCTGTCCTTCGGCTGACTCCGCAGCCACTGCGCGTCAACGGTAATAGCAAAAACATTGCCGTTTACAGTCTGCTTCGCGACTTCTTCGCTTATAAGTCCCTTCTGATTTACGTTGACAGTCAGGGGTGAAATAAACAGTTCGTCAGGGTTAATGCCTTCCAACTCAAGCGCACCTTTGTGTTTGGAATGCGGCTTTGCTTTGACGCCTTCCAGCCTGCTTACAAACACGTTCGTTGTGCCTGGTCGTTTCAGAACGATAGTTTCCTTAAGCATTGCACCGTGTACTTCGTAATCAACATCAACGCCAGGCCAAGCTTCTTTATAGGTAATTATCTTGTGGCCTTCTTCTGTCTCAGTGACTGTGGGGCGAACATTATTTGCCCCGGCAGGTTTTAATTTGAACTGCTTACCCTTGAAAGTGAATTCGATGCCGTCGTTGTAGGTATGCAACTTAACACCGAGTTCACCTGCGCTAAAATTATAGGACTGGGGCTTCTTGGCAAAGGGGTTGCCAATGAGAGGTTCTTTTTCAAGAGGAGTAGCACTACGGAAGCTGTTATCGGCTTCGGTTACTGCGTTAAGATCGACCCATTTACCATCCCTCTGGTAGTGCATCGGCATGATGCTGTAGTCCAGAGTCCTGGAGCCATCAGTGTTGACATAGGTTTTCGTGGTAGCAGTCCGTTTGGACTCATCCTCATATTTGCGTTCACGCTGCACGTTTTGCTCTGGCTGGCTGTTCAAAACAGGATCACTCACCAGCTGCTTGCCGTTGTCTGCGGCAGCTGCAAACTGCAAAGGCTGATCTGCGCTCAAAGGTTTTGAAACCTTTGGCTTAGCTGCCTGTTCGGCTGCGTAGACTGAAGCTGTCGGTATAACCGCTCCCGCAAAGATCACCAGACATAAAAACAGCGCTTGCAAGCGCGTCTTATTTTTATACATGTTACGAGCAATAGTAGCTATGCTCTGCTTTCCCCATACGTAAACCTTAGACCTCATTTTGCACTCCCCTGCTTAATAGTCTTAACTAAAAGATAGCAGGAAAAACGGCAATAACAATACTTCTGAACGTGAATTTTTTATGAATTTTTTTCTGATGAGAATATAAAAGGTGTAACCCTATTCCCTTAGTGGACATACTTCGCAACTATGAAACTAGTAAAATGGTATGCCGTATAATAGATGAGCTTCGCAGATACCGCTGTATTCCTTAAGGCTAAATTTAACGGTATATGTGCGAGAATAATTAGCTTTCTTCTGAGGATATGAAGGTAAACTTTGCACCGGGCGCTACTGTATATCCCATTGTGTTGAGAAACTTTATGATTTCATTTTTTCTTCGTTCTTCATCTCTAATCCTATATATGGTCTTGTCGACAATCTTTTGAGCGACCAGCCATTCAGCTACTGCAGCCACTGCTTTGTCGTGTGCTTCAATGGCGGCCTCCATAGATGCAGAAAACCGAGGCTCAGTAGCAAATTCACTAGCGCGAACGGCTCTGCCATTGTTTTCGTCAGGCTCTATGATGGTTCCTCGATAAGCTTCAAATTCTTCAGATGCTTGCCCGTCGGGATCAATAAGCTGGGTTGCTCTATCCTCAATCTCACGCCTTTCCCATGCGTGTATTATTTCCGGTTGCTGGCTCATATTCTTCATTCAATCACTCAGATTGTGATTAGGCAAGCATAAGCTATATGGCTCCCCCTAATGGACGTACTTCGCAACGATATCCATGATATGATCAACGGTTTCTTCAATGGTGAGATCGGAATTATCAATAATGTGGCCAAACTTAGGTGACGCTATGCCCGAATCGTAGTGGTACTTAATCCGTGAGATTTCCCAATCGGTTAGCTCACGCTCGCCTCTTCTGCTTTGGGCGACTTCGATTCGTGGAGCAAGCGTAATAACTATTTGGGGACTAGTTTTTATCTCGTGCTCAAAGCGCTTCCAGTCTTTTTCTCGGACAACGTAATTGGCAACAACGTCTTTGCCTTTCCTGGCGTAATCGTTTATTTTTTGGATTGCTGAATCCATCGATTTGTCGAGACCGGTGGCTAAGTTGAAATTCGGAATAGCGTCATTGAGGTCATCGACATTGATGTAAGCTGCGCCAATTCGCTCGGCAAGCAACTTGGATGTGGTTGACTTACCTGAATTAATACTTCCGCTGATAAAGATTAACATGAAGCAATAATACCAAAACAAAAACACTTTGCCGTGATGACAAAGTGTTTTTGCTTGGCTCCCCTAGTGGACGTACTTCGCAACTATAGTTATCATGCAGGAATTGATAAGTTCGTCATTATGTCAGTAAACTTTTGCAGACTATCGACTATATAATCCGGATTTGCATCTACTAAATCATTGCTCAATCCATAACCATGAGTAATTGCTACTGTGGCCAATGCCCCGGCATTCTTTCCAGTAAGAATATCGCTGACCGTATCTCCTACCATGATTGCTTCTCCCGGCTTAACCCCGCATTCGGTTGATGCAAGTAGAAAGCCTTCCGGGTCTGGCTTGGGCTTAGCTATCCGTTCGTGATGTACGACACTCGTAAAGTAATCCGACACTTTGTGATGCTTGAGAGAGTGATGTATATTTGCTCCACCACTTGTAAGGATTGCTAGTTTAAGCCCCAGGTTGTTGAGAGAAGATAGCATATCGTGTAACCCCTCGAATGCCTCCGATTTCATGGTATTTGCTGCCACAAAAGCATTATTCGCGGCAAGTAATTCCGCTATATTTTGATCAGGATAGAAAGTTCTAAATATATCAGGTAATGAATTACCTAGCTGCACTCGAATTTCCTCTGGCGTTGGAGGTTTAAGGTTATGGGTCTCTGCGACGTGTCGATATGCCGAAACGATCAGTTCAAAAGAGTTGAACAAAGTTCCGTCGGCGTCAAAGATTATAGCTTTGGCATTAAGTTCCGCAGTATTTTTCATGAGCTAACTATAGCAGAAACAAAAAAAGACTTCCGGAGAAGTCTTTCATAGTTCTTATGCTTGGCTCACCGCGATCGAGGAAGTTATGACTGCAATTAAGCAGGATTTCGCTACTATCTAATCAGATTTTGTTAGTCGTTTTTTGCTTCGTCTGACGGATTGTATTTATCGATGTACTTCTCAATAGCAGCGATAATCAAGTCTTGCAGGTCAATTTGCTCAAGTGGTTCTATGGTTAGTACATTGAATCCTTTTTCGATTACAGCCTTGAAATCCCCCTGTTCTAGTAGTTCCTTTACATCATCTGGCAAGCCAGCAATGTTTGCGTGAAGTTCTTCTGCATCAATTTTTGCACCTAGCCACATTTTTCCTGATACTCCTATTGCAAGGTCTTCTCGGAACAATGTCTGCAATTCCGCTTCAGGGTAGCTTGGACGATAGTTGTCTAGTCGTTTTTCGGTAATTCCTTCACGCTCTTTAGCAATTTCTTTGACCTTAGTTGCTTGATCTTCGAAGTAAGCTGGTAGCTCAAGTGAAGTATCAGCAGGAATGATTGCACTCGCTGTACTATCGCCAGCCAATAAAGCTAGTCTTGTACTAACACCGCCCAAAGCTTGCGTCTGTAGCTGCTTTTTATGCTCTGTTCTAGCTGTATCTACCCTTTCCTCAATCTGCTGACCATATCCGAGAGCTGCCACATAACGGTCTTTCTCAATATCTGGCAAGCCTAGAAGACGTGAACGCTCAGCCTCTTGAATAGCAAGTGCTCTGTCTCTTTGTAATAAAGCATCTTCGTATTCTGCTCGTAATGCATCATCAACTTCACCGCTAGACTTTTCAATAAGACTTTCGAGGAAGCTCAATCGGCTAGGATTATAACCCGTCATTCCTTCAATTTGTGCAACCTGTGCTGTAAAAACGCTCTCGGTTTCTTCTGGCGTTTTATCCGCCGCATCCATCTGCAAGGCACGATTCATTGTAATTACAGGGATGCCATCTGTGCT
>JAQGGX010000082.1 GCA_028289075.1 Candidatus Saccharimonadota bacterium
TTACTTCTCGATAAATACGATTGCCGGAAACAAGTATGGAATTAAGCCTTTCTGGTCGAATAGGGTTGCCCAGCGGATTGTTCCTAATTTTATCCATTGGTACCATAAATACCTCACCAGTTATAAAAGTAGTAGTGCCATCATGGTTGTTTGAAAAACAAACTACACTACCACCTACGGAAGATAAGTTATGCTTTTCAGCTTGAGCATAAATAAATGCGTTTAGCATTGCTTGGTCATTGCCTGCGCCGCTGCCGTTATTCTGAAAGTTAGGGTCAAATTCAAAAGCTCCGATATCTTTTGGCTGAATGTCATCTGTTGCTAAGCCCTCGGGCCCATAGATTAAAAATTCACCCCATTCTGTATCGGTAATGGTCACGCCGTCCCGGCCGACCTGAACTGAAAATAATTTGGTATCAGCCACGGTGAGTTTGCGTTCTCCTTTTGGGATTTTTTCACCAACTTTGAACGCAGACTGAAGCGCATCATTAACTTTGATCATGCCTTTGCCACCAGTATATGCCTTTGCGAGCTCAATTATTCGCTCGCCCGTAACAGCTTTTTTCTTGCTTTGATCAGAACCGGCAAACATAAAAGTCGCACTTGTGTAGCCCGTTGATGAGAAGTACCTATCCGCACTCTGGAGCATCCAGTCATAAATGGCATCTCTGAAAGCATTGATGTTATCTTTGCAGAAATCTTCCTTGGCAAGCCTCTTCAAAATGTACTGAGAAAATTGAGCATCTCCAGCGCAGGCAACAGAAATATTGGCAGAGTTTAGAATGTTCTCCACTTTCTGCATATTGTCATGACGCGTGTACGTCTGGCCGTCCTTCATGTATGAGAGGCGACTATCGCCAGCAAGGTATATCTTGTCGCTAAGGTTAACTCCTACTATTACCGTCATACTTCATATTGTATAAGTATCTTTATTACAGTTCTATCCCTAACTGCTAGAGGTAGCTAGCTGATTACAAGACTTGATAAGCGACTTCCATCGCACTATCACCTCTGTTATTTTAAGTGAGGTTTTTTGTTGTTTCTAAGCTGCATAAGTTATATGCTTAAGATATAAAAGTAAATGAGAAATGATATGCCCAAAACACAGAAATCTACTGCAAAAATAGAATATTTTGCTACCTCGGTAAAGCGGCTTGTGTTGCTCAGCTTCTTTACTGCGGGGCTGTACCAGATGTACTGGTTCTATAAGAACTGGCAGGCTGTTAAAAATGCTACTGGCGCAAAGATTGATCCGATCTGGAGGGCAATTTTTTCTGTCTTCTGGGCATATCCACTATTCAAGCATATCGCGGAATCGACGGACGAGCGGGGACGTGGCAACCGCTACTCTGCCAAGGCACTTGCGGTTGTATACATTGTTGCTGCTATTGGATCTAACGGTCTGGACCTTGTGATTGATTCTGCCTACATACTATTTGCTGTAACGGTAGTGTTACTTGCTGTTAGTATCTGGCCGGTTGTTGTTATGCAACGGCAGACAAACAAACATAATGACAAGCATGCTGCGGACGCGCACCGTGGGTATGCAAAAACGAAGGGCGAGATGGCGGTTATTGTGATTGGGCACTTGCTCTTTGTATTCTGGATTGGCAGCCTTTTTCTGTCTCCAGCTTCGCCGGCG
The DNA here is from genome assembly GCA_028289075.1 of Candidatus Saccharimonadota bacterium. GTDB lineage: Bacteria > Patescibacteriota > Saccharimonadia > Saccharimonadales > JAQGGX01 > JAQGGX01. The sequence continues at coordinate 1,643 of JAQGGX010000082.1, forward strand.
CTTACGCCCGAGCAGCAATCCCTATCAGATAAGGCAAATGAGCTACGTACACAATACGATGACTGTGCTACGAACCTGAAATTAAAAGAAGGTTCACTGAATCTTGATAATCAAGCTGCAGTGGATGCACACAATGCCGAGGTGGATAAGTGCGAAGATGTGCATATGCAGCAAAATGAAGCTGCCGATAAATACGATGCTTCTGTAAGACTATAATTGCTTGTAAGCATAAGCGTTGTCTGCCATACTCATGGCAAAGATTATGAAGCTCTTGGATAGTCACCCCACTGTAAAATCGGTACTGAAGCTGTTTACTCGCACATGGATTATATGTACGACCATACTAGTCTCGCTGGGTATCACCGCTATCATTGTGCTGGTATTTGTGGGTATCAGTTTGGATCAAGACAGTCGGCATATATATGGCGATGAATATAGCGGCAATAAGTTGCTTTCTATAAAGATTGCAGGCACGATTGTGGGTGATGATGACGACGTGGCGGGATTGAGTCCCGATGAAGGACTGGTCTCTGGCTATGCAGTGAAGCAACGCCTGTATGAAGCGGCCGAAGACGAGAGCATCAAGGGCGTAGTCCTAGAGTTAAACTCTCCGGGCGGAACGATTTATGGAGCACGTGCTATCACGGATGGTGTGCAGCATTACCGCGACAGCACCGACAAGCCCATAATTGCATACATCCAGGGCTATGGGACGTCGGGGGCATACTGGGCTGCCGCTAGCACGGACGAAGTGGTGGCAGACTACGGGAGTGATGTTGGGGGTATTGGGATCATAATGGGTCCGTTTAAATTCTATGACAAAGTACTGGAAGACGGCGATGGTGTGGTTACTCAGAATGGTGTGCAGCATCTGATAATATCGGCAGGCAAGTCCAAGGACGCTGGTAGCCCCTATAGGAAGCTCACGGCCGAGGAGATTAATGTCATGCAGCAATCTGTAAATAATGATTATGCAGAGTTTGTTTCATTTATAGCCAAGCGACGCGGTATAGAGGTAGATGTGATAAAGAACAAGCTCGGTGCGATGGCGTATGACAATAAGACCGCTCAGGAATATAAGCTTATCGATGGAAGTGGGGGCCGCGAAGATGCATATCATCGTTTGGCGGCTAAGGCCAAGCTCGGTGAAGATTTTGACGTTATCCGGCCGACCGTTCTGGCCGAAGTACAGAATAGGGATAGTTTGAAGATGGTCTTTACTCGTCAACCTAAGCCAATGGCAAGGCAATCTGTATCATGCACTGCAGGAATACGTAGTCTCGCATACTACGGCGACATTACTCGATTTTGCCAATAGAACGCTTGGTTTTGGCTTCATTCCCTTTGAGATAGATAACAGATGCGCTTTAGGTGGCAACGGATGCCTTCCCACGCTACCATTTCTATGAACATGGAAATTATATTTAGAACTGTTTCGGCAGTTCTTTTTTACTTTGCTCACGCTTGCATATAGAAATATTTGGATAATAATTCATGGAGAGGAGAATTTACAATGAGCATACCCGAAGAAGTACCCTTAGAATTACTAAATAAGTATTATGAGCGTCAGTTTGCAAGTGGTGGACATGCAGACCATATATTTTCAGAGGCAGGTCTCGAAGAGTCACGAAAAACTGACATAGCAGACACGTTCGGTAAACTTAGAGGATCAGTACAAGAGATTTTGAAGCAACTTGGCATAGAAGACCCAAATGCGGTTGACCACATGACGATGGTTGTTGCAGTTGAAGAAAGAAGTGGTTTTGAAAGTGGAGTTAAGTATGTGTACGACAATGCTGATGTAGTCTCACCAGAAGAAGCTTATCAGCGAGCATCTGTTATGCATAATATGAAAACAGCAGGGTTTTAGTAAGATTTACTTAAGTTCGAATCCCCCGCTACTCTGAAGCCGAGTGAGCCGTAGTAGGACTTAACCTGCTCGAAGTCAGGTACGTGCAACTCGAGATGAAATTATTTGCACCTGGGATTATGGTACTCATTAAGCTTCGTACTCCCAGCCAGGCTGCCATGCCTTACTCTTTCGCCAATCTTCATCAATTGCTTCTTGCCAGGTCTTTCCCTTAAGCGATACGTCCAGGGCGAGCTGTGGGGCTTGGTGGGCGACAATAGCAATGTGTTTACCGTCGTAGTTTGTACGCAAGTAGTCAACGAAACTCGCAAGCCTTGTCTCGGCATCTTGATAGCTTTCGCCATTTGGAAACGGAGTAGTAACGAAGTCTTGCATTCGGTCTTTGAAACTCGATGCAGACTTACCGTTCATGTCGCCATAATTGCACTCACGTAGCCGACTGTCTTGAATAATTTCGTACTTGTCACCGAACCCGAGCTGAGCAGAGTCAATGGCTCGTTGTAGGTCAGAGCAAAAGACGACATCGAACTGTTTATCTGCCACTTGCTGTCCGAGTTGCTTAGCTTGTTCTTTACCAGCCTCCGAAAGTTCACCGGGTAGCCAGCCGGTAGCCAAGTCATGCTCGTTATCGGTTGTGGTGCCGTGAACAAAGTAGGTGATACGGACTGACATAGTTATGCCGCCCGCAAAATATCTAGCAGTTTACCCTTCAAGTCCTCGAACTCGGTGTAGCCAGCTCGCTTATTGAAGTGCCCGGCGTTGGGGATGAATGAGAGCTCAATACCTAAGCGTTCCGCTAGCTGCTTACCGTTATCGAGCCCAACGTACGGGTCGTCGTCTGACTGGTAGACCAAGAAGCTGTCTGCCTTGGTCTTAATATCGTCCCAGTTAAAATCGAAGCCACTAAAGCTGTTGTCGCGGTCGTAGTTAAGGATAGGTTGTACGCCAATGGGTGCACCGACAAATGCAGCGGCTTTTACTTTGTGGGTAAGTTGCTCAAGCACACGCAGTGTAAACACTCCGCCGAGGCTGTGACCTACGAACACCGTGTCCTCGTTGATGTACTGTTCATAGCCTTTAAGTACGTCGAACCACTCGGAGACTTTGGCTGCAACCACTGGTGGTGAGGGGAACTGAGGCACAATGACGTTGTAGCTCTCGTTCTCTAGCTCCTGCTTAAGCCAAGGGAACCAGTTCTCCTGAGGATGTCCCTCAGTGCCGTGAAAGATAAAGATGTTGGTACTGTCGCCGCTCATATTGCTCCTTGCTTTAGTAAAACTATACAACACTTAGGGCTCGGTGTTGAGGTCTAAGCCTGTGCTGGGGGAAGCCCCGAACCGAAAAGGTCGGCTGTCTGAATCCCTTTTTCTCACGCCCTCATTGCTGATAAGATTGTAAGTACAATTATTTGTGTGATAAACAATCATACGTGAGGATGGATAGCAGGTTAACTTATTAAAAGAAGGGAGCGCTCGTATGAAACAAGTACGTAATAATCAAAATACCAGTGCTCTTGCCGATACAGATGTTAATCCGAACAGTGTCATAATCGGCAATGGAGAGATGGCTGATCTTATACGTTCATTCGACTGGACTCATAACCCCTTGGGTCCTATAGATGCGTGGCCACAAAGTTTAGTTACTACCGTGAACACTATATTGCAGTCTCCGGTCCCAATCGTAATGTTGTGGGGCAGCGATGGAATTATGCTCTACAATGATGCTTATTCAGTTTTTGCAGGTCTTAGGCACCCACGACTGCTTGGCTCAAAGGTTGTCGAGGGCTGGCCGGAAGTTGCCGACTTTAACCGCAACGTGATGGCCACGGTCCTGACGGGCGGTACTTTGTCCTATGCAGACCAGCAACTGACGTTATATCGAAATGATGTGCCAGAAGAAGTCTGGATGGACCTCAACTACAGTCCGATCATGGATGAGAGCGGCAGACCAGGAGGTGTGCTTGCTATCGTCGTGGAAACGACGCAACGTATACAAGCAGAGAAAAGGCAGAAGAAAGCAGAAGACGCTTTGAGGGCCGAACGGGCACGACTCCATTCATTATTCACAGACGCCCCAGCGTTAATTGCGCTGCTACATGGTCCTGACCATGTATTTACATTGGCTAACCCAATATATATGCAGTTAGTAGGCCAACGAGTGCTTATTGGCAAGCCAATCCGAGAAGCTATGCCAGAACTGGAAGGCCAGGGTATCTACGAAATTTTAGACAATGTGTACCGGACCGGCGAACCGTATTTTGGGAGCGAAGTCCCGGTGAAAATCGACAGAGACGGCAAAGGCGACATACAAGATGGTTATTTTAACTTTGTTTATAAACCTTCGTGTGGTGAGTCGGGAGAAGTAGACGGGATACTCGTGCACGGGGTGGAAGTAACTGATCAGGTGAACGCGCGCAAAAGAGTCGAAGAGATCGCTGCGCTCAACAAGATCATTACCGACAACGCAACGACAGGACTATTGATTGTCGATAATAACTTTCACTGTACCTTTATGAATCCGGCAGCAGAACAAATTACGGGCTATACGTTTAAGCAGGTGAAGAAGCTCAGGAAATCACTCCACCAACTTATTCATAATACGCGCCCTGATGGTTCGTATCCCCCTGAATCAGAATGTCCTATTTACAAAACCCTGAGCAAGAAAACGACAATGGTCGGAGAGGACATATTTGTCCGGCCAGACGGTAGTTTTTACCCTGTAGCATTTGTAGCGAACCATATCAGACAGGGCAACACATCGATCGGGACGGTTATCGAAATACGTGATCTCACTGAAGAGAAAAAGGCCCAAGAAGAACAACAGCGCCTGATCTCAATTACAAATCAGAGAAACGAACTGCTGGTACTGAACAAAGCAAAAGATGATTTCATCGCCATGGCCTCGCACCAGCTGCGGACGCCTGCTACTGCAGTAAAACAGTACATCAGTTTGCTCCAGAGCAATTTTAGTGCCCCCTTGCTGCCTGAGCAGATGCAATATTTGCAAATAGCTTTTGACAGCAACGAGCGCCAGTTGAAGATTATTAATGATTTGCTGATTACGGCACGGATCGACGCAAGCAGGTATGTACTCTCTAAGAACAAAGTTGATATCGTTGACATCATCAAAGAAGCAGCCAGTGATTTACAGCCTGCTCTTGAACTGAAGAGTCAAAAAATACTACTGTCCGACATGAAACGTACTGAAGTGTTAATTGATAAAAATGAAATAAAATTAGCGTTCGTTAACCTCATAGAAAATGCCAGTAAATACAGCCACCCAGGCAGTGAGATAAAAGTGTACCTGGGTAATGAAAAAGACAAGGTCGCCATAACCGTAGAAGACCAGGGAGTCGGTATTAGTAAGGCTGACACCCTGAAAATATTTGATAAATTTACTCGAGTAGATAATGAACTTTCAGATACAGTGACCGGTTCCGGACTTGGCTTGTACTGGGTAAAGCGCATCGTGCAGCTTCACGGTGGAACTGTCAGAGTGTCCTCAGAAATCAATAAAGGATCTAAATTTATAGTAAGATTACCAATATGAGCAATCAAAAAACCGTATTAATCGTTGAAGATGAAATTGTACTGCAAGACGTATACAAGCTCATTTTAAACTCTAAGGGATACAATGTTGTTACTGCGAATAACGGTGCAGAGGGCATATCGCAACTGAAAAAGCACATGCCAGATCTGGTGCTGCTCGATGTTTTCATGCCAGTAATGGACGGTAAACAGTTCCTGAGAAGCGTTAATCTGAAGGATTTTCCGGGTACTACAGTCGTCGTGTATACAAATCTGTCAGACGCGGACACCAAAAAAGAAGTACACGACCTTGGTGCCAGCGATTTTGTGGTGAAGGCAAGTATGACCCCGGATGATCTAATAGATATGGTTGCTCATTACATAGGATAAGGTTACCGACATGAACGTAGGTTATGTGTGCTGTTACGCCCTACCCGATTTTCTTGACCATTTTAAAACCCCGTAATACGGGGTTTTTGGCGGTGCGCGTTAGATTATTTAAATATAATATTTATATCTAGCACCACTATCATAATATGCTCGTGCTTCATCTAAAAATAACGTAATTCTCACATTCAAAGCCGATAGGGCGCCTCTGGGCGTAAGGTGGTCATTAGGTTTATGCCTCGCTCAGGCGTATAATAAAGATAACTAGACCACCTCAACACTAAATATTCAAGTGGGATTGCGTAAAGGTTGTTGTTGGACTACTACCATCAACATTGTATTGAAAGCAGAGAACAAGATGTCGCGAAACATGCACCGTAAAGAAGTTAAAAAGCCTAAAGTAAAGGCTTCATAATGCCATTAGCAAAGAAAACCAGATCTTTGAGCATCGAAGAAAGCGCCGAGATTGAAGCAACGCTCAGGCTTATGACGCAGGATATTAAGTACAATACCGAATCAAGCTACAGCGCCAACGGCGAACTTTACCCTGACAACAGCATCTCTTTTGTCGACAAGCACTTGAACTACATCACAAAGCACCCGAGCATAGACCCTCAGCACTACTTGTCCAACCTGCGTCTCATGACACGTCTCAGATAGACAGGCTTTTAGCTGGCGGGAATCACCGGATTGTCTTTCGGTGATTCGTAGCATGCGCAGCCCATAAACCCAGCGATGGCTTCATGAACAGTATAGGCGGGGAGATCAAGCGCATCGCCAGGCTGCAAAGATATATTCTTGCCATCGACTTTGAATGTAATTGAACCTTCGGCGCACCAAAGCCGCTTATCATGCTCGTGTACATGCGGAGCAAAGACTGTGCCGCTTTCAGAGATCCAGCGTTTAGCCTCTATATTTTTGGCTGCAAGGAACTGTACCAGTTCTTCTTCGGCAGATTCATATGCCCGTGACCAACGATATTTTCGTAATTCCATCACCTTACAGTATCATAGTCGCGCACTTTTAATCTGAGGGTTAGCTACCTTTTATTCCTATCTCTCGTCCCTCCGTATCGTGCTTTCATGCCGCCAAGCTTTTCCCGGAGGTTATGTATGAGCTTTACCATGGGCTTCTCCTTTCATATTCGTGATGAGTACGACTACCACTATAAAGGGCATCATAGCAGCCTGCTGCAAGCTTTTTATCTTCTTAGGCATGTGGCTCCTACTCTGAACCGGGGCAGGTTGCCGGTCTCGTGCAGGATAAGCTTGTCAATGTATGTTCGTAGGATGATACTGAAATCATGAGTGAAATA
>JAQGGX010000002.1 GCA_028289075.1 Candidatus Saccharimonadota bacterium
TCCAGAACTTCGCAACTGATTCATTTTCTGTGATTTTGAGTGAAGCGCGTAAATATGCCTTGAATCTGACGGTTGCTAACCAGTACATCGCGCAGATGCCATTAACCGTGAAAGACGCGGTCTTCGGTAACGTTGGTTCGATTATTTCATTTCGCATGAGTGCGGACGACGCACGCGTGATGCAGCGTTATTTTGAACCGAAGTTTGAGGAATACGATCTGGTGCATATGCACAATCGGCACTTTGTGGTCAGTATGACGATTGAGGGTGAAAAGATCCAAGCCTTCTCTGCTACGACACTAAATCTACCAACTCAAGGAACTGACTACAGTGATGCGATTATTGCTCGTAGCCGTGCCGAGTATGCGGTGGGCCGGGATAAAATCGAGTACTTTATGCATGAACGATATCTGACACCAGCTCGTCAGACTCGTCAGACTGTTGCCCCAAAGCGGGCTATAGCAGAGGCGCCTGCAGCCAAATCTACAGAGAAGCCTGCAGCCCAGAATATTTCCGCGGCTACTATATCTGAAGCTAAACCTGCCCCGAAGATTGAACAGGCACCGGTCAAAAAAGAAGGCATTGTAAATAATCTTGTGGGAACGGTCGCCAAAGTTACGAAAGTAGAAGAGGTCCCTGAAGCTACCGACAGGCCAAAGCGCAAACGCAAACGAACGCGTAAGAAGAAACAAGATGCTACCACCCAGACTATGGCTGTTGCTAAACCTGCCCCGAAGGCAGTATCGATGCCTGTGAAAAAGGATAGGGATATAGACGAGACGGTGATCAGACTCCGTTAGGATCTTTATAAGTGTTCTTTTTCAAAGAAACCAATCTTTTCGCTGCTATTTTCAGTAGCTTCCTTGATCGGGAGCTTTTTATTTCTCGAGCTGCTCGGCCAGCTCTATGAGGATGCCTTCTGGTCCCTGAACATAACATAGCTTCCACGCGTCTTCGTATGTTTGGATATCGCCAACGAGCTTCCTTCCTTTCTGATTCAAGGCTTCCACTATGCCCTCAATGTCTTCAACCTGGAATGCAATATGACGCAAACCGAGCGTATTTGCAGCTGAGTGCTGAATGTCTCCAACGGCTTCTGGCTGATGAAACTTCGAAAGCTCTAAATTCACTTGTCCATCAGGTGCCTGCAGCATGACAATATCTGATCGGACATCCTTTAGTCCAATGACTCGCCCTGCCCATTCGCCCTCAACGGTAGTTTGGCCCACAGGTGTAAAACCTAAATCAACAAAGAAGGCTTTTGCAGCTTCAAGGTCATTGACGACCATTCCTACATGATCTACGTGGCGGATTCTCATAAGTTTACTGTAGCAACCGACAGAACTAGCTGTCAAAAAGTTATAACCAAAGTTAGTTTTTAGCCAACCGACCGCTGATAAGTACGGTATCGAATGGACGGTGGAATTCGACCCAAATAGTGCTGGGCGAGCATAGCTCGTCAAAGGAGATTCTAACTTCATTAAGAATGCCCAGCCATTTCAATTTGTATCTGTTATGAAATTTAGGGTAAGTGAGACGTTAGAACTTTTAACCTGTTCAGGTATTAATATATTCAAGTAATACAAACGCTAGTTTGGTGTGGTTATAAAAAGGTCCGTCAAATCTTCCGTGGCTTACAGCAATTAAATTGTAATTACAAAGCTCGTTTAGTAGATATTCAAGATCCTGGGCGGGAACTTTAAATTCCGTCTTATCCAGTTCTCTTGCTATATCATCTGCATTCAAAAGATACGATCTTCCGTCTTTTGGATCGACCGGACGTCCGTATATAGGCTTTGAATGAAACTGAATAAGTAGCTCCAAGGATTTTAAACTAGCGTTTTGAATAATGTACTCAACTTTTGAGAAGTTTACGAAATCATTTTCACTTTTGCTGGATTCAACTTGTAAAAACTTTTTTAGGTAAGCTCTTCTATCTTTACTGCTTTCAAGATTATATTTTTGCCAGACACTGAAAACAAAACTTGCAAAATCATCCGAGGCCTGTATTTTTGCAACGACTGACTTCACTAAGTCATCATTATCAAATAGTTCTTTAGTGCGCTTTTCGCCAAGCAGACCCAATGCCTCTAAAGCAATCCCTAAAGCACCGACCAAACTTGTAGCAACTAATCCATCTGGCCCACTCGCAGCAATGACACTAGCACTGGCTTTCACTGTTTCTCTTATGATCGGATTATTTTTCTTCATTATCTTGCTTGCCCTTTAAACCCAGGTCGTCGTTCGCTGAACTTTATGATGAGACATTATCTAAGCCTCATTATACTGAATACGCACGAGACTGAGTTGTGGCTTTATTCGGCAATGTAGCGCGACCTACCTCTGTTTTCTTTAGTCCTGAAGAAGCGCCACGGATGGGGCTTCTTCAATACTATTATAGGGAGGCGAGAGTGGCTTCTATACGGCGGAGGGTTGTTTCGCGGCCAAGGACTGACAATGTATCGGCAAGGGTTGGCGAGAATGGCGCCTGGGTGCTAGCAATACGAATCAGGCTAAAGAGGATACCAGGCTTTTGGCCGGTGGTCTCAAGTAGTTGGTTGAGCCGATCCGTGAGGTCGCTCGCGCTAAAGTCGCTTTGTTCTATTGTGGCTTTTGCTTGTTCGAGCAGTGCCTTTAGCTCTTCATGAGACAGCTTCTTGAGCTGCTTGTTGCCGTCTATCAGTTCCATATTTACTGGTAAATCTTTAAAGAAAAAACTGGTGAGTTCGGGAATCTCTGCAAAGAACTTCAGGCGCTCTTGTATGAGTGCAAGTACTTGTTTCTTGTAGTCATCATCATAGTTATTGGCTTCGGCTTGCCAGAAGGTCTTGCTACGCGCGTAAAGATCATCAAGCGTCAGTTGGCGAATCCAGTGGCCGTTCATCCAGAGCAATCGCTGTTCGTCAAAGCGTGCGCCGGCCTTTTGGATACGATCAAGACGGAACTTTTCAAACAGTTCTTCTCGGGTAAATATCTCTTGTTCGGTGCCGTCGTTCCAGCCGAGGGAAGCCAAGAAATTAAGCATAGCTTCTGGCAAAAAGCCTTCATCGCGGTACTGAAGTAGACTCTTGGCACCATCGCGCTTGCTTAGCTTCTTTTTCCCGTCTGTTCCCATGACGTGGGGCATGTGTACGAGGATTGGCACCGGTATCTCGAGTGCTTCGTATAAGTTCAGGTACTTAGGTTGCGAAGAGATGTATTCAAGTCCCCGGGTGACATGCGTGATGCTCATTTCATAATCATCGACAACATGGGCGAAGTTATATGTCGGGAAGCCGTCACTCTTGATAATAATAAAGTCATCAACGGCTTCTGGTCCGGCAGATAAATCTCCCATGACTTCATCGTGCCACTGATAGGCTTTTGGCTCGGACTTAAACCTGAGAGGCTGGGTCCCATCCCACGTGGGGGGATTGTCTGGCCGGTAGTCACGGAAAAGAAATGGTTTCTTTTCTGCCTTTGCTTTATCGCGCAACGCTTCTAGCTCCTCTGGGGTGTAGGGGTCTGCGTATGCTCTGCCCTTGTCGATAAGCTTCTGTGCCCATGCCAGGTATGACTCTTTGCGCTCGCTCTGTGTGTACGGACCGACAGGACCGCCAATATCAGGGCCTTCATCCCAGGAAATACCGATCCAGCTCAAGGTCTCTTTCATGATTTCGATGGCGCCCTCAACTTCTCGGGCTTGGTCAGTGTCTTCTATTCGTAAAATAAGCTGGCCGTTGGCCTGTTTGGCGATTAGCCATGGGAACAATGCGGCGCGGACATTGCCTACGTGGAGGAATCCTGTAGGGCTTGGTGCAAATCTGGTGCGAACGGGCTTTGACATGAGCTTTAGTATAAGGTGTTATGCGCTATCTTTAAAGGGTTAACTAATCTTTGAGTGCTTCAATAGTTATGAGCGCTTTCCAGCCAGCTGCGCCTTTGAACCATTCTCCCTTGGAGATCGTACTCAGATCATATCGTGTTCCGAGCAAGGCTATACCTCCTAAGAATGCATGATCTCTGGTTTCTTCTATGCCTTCTTCTGGTAGCGCCGCTAGTCCCCTGCATTCAGTAACTGTGTCTGTATAGATTTGCCAGTACCTGTTATTCATGTAGAGAGTATCGGTTGCATCATCCAAGACCCGATGGAACGTATTCCAGAAAGCACCCGTAGCACGCAGTCGTCTGCTGTTACGGTGAGTTATGCTGCCTTCGTCACTGATCCATTCTCTCTGATCTATCAGGTTTTGCAGAGCAAGAGATACAGATTCTCTGTCGATGCCTATTCTTTCGGGAAGATTGGCTCGAGATGTCTCACAAGGATGAAGCGCGACATAGGTTATCACCTCTGCTGACGCATCCCGTGGAATGGTAGGCTGTATAATCATTCCGAGCATAATACAATAACTCTCATATTTTGAATATACCCCTGTTTGCAAGAGTAAAGAGTAAGGTATTTTACAGGAGAATAACTACAGGCTGCCAGCGATGCGGAGGAGCTGTTCGCTATTGAGGGCTGATTTGCCTTCGATCTGATACCAGACGCCGTTGTCTACCCACGTAGCGTTGCTGCCGCCATATATATAAATAGTCTTGCCTTTGTCTTGATACGTTTGGTATTGGCGACGGTCGGTCGCAACAAAGCTATCAAGTAGTGTCTCGCTATTCCAGTTAGATGTGCGCTGCGTGAGGCTGAAGTTGCGGTCGTCGGTATTGGACTTGAATTGCACAGCAACAAGACCTGGCTGGTACTGGACTGGTCCCCTCAGGGCAAAGCCTGACGGACGATAGCTTGGCATATTGCCTGGTACACCGGCTCGGGTTGCAGCGACACGCATGGCAAGGTTTGGGATGTTGTTGTAGACAAAGTAACCACCAATAATAGCAATAGCGATGACTGATACGCCTACGTTGAAGACGGTTTTGTGGACTCGTAACTTCTTTGATGCGCGGTGGCTCAAGCTTGATTTCTTGTGCAGTGGTTGTTCATGGCTCTTTGCATTATCTATGGCTGATTGGAAAGGATTGTGGACGATAGCGGGGGTTTCGGGTGTCTTTGCTGCTGCATGTTCGACAATCCGATGTTCAGGCGCTGGAGCGACTGGAATGATTGGAGCACTTTTATGGCTCTTTGACTGGTTATCCTCGCCAAATTTGCTAATAAAATTGCTTTTCAAGATTTGTTGAGCTCTGATTTCTCGAAGTGGATTGAGGCGCTTTGCGCCAACGCTACTCGCTGCTGCCTGTGCAGTGTTTACTACAGGACTGCTGCTCGCACTTTTTGCGTGTACTTTGATATCGACGGGTTTCTTTACGACAGTACGCATGAGCGTCTTGGATTTTTCTGTCTTGTGATGGACTTTGTTGGCGGTGACTTTCGATGCACGCACCGGACCAAAATCACTCATCATAGATCCAGCCCTCTTTGGCCGGGTTGTTACATGAACTGTTTCTACGTTTTGATCAGCTTTAGACTGGCTCACTTCACTCTTCAGTAAACGACCAGTCAACGCATCGTAGTGATTGCCGTTTAGCATAATCACGTTATTTTTATCGCGCACTTTGTTTTTACCCCTCGACTTTCGCAATATAGATCGATAGTATGTATCTTAAACCCTAGCGGTTTTTGCTGCAATACTTAATGCTTATTCTTGTATATAATTAGACCATATGGATTTTTTAGACCCAAAGAAAAAACGCGCCAATATCATTCGTCTGTACGTCGGTTACTTCCTGATGGCAATTGCTCTTGGTATAGGGACACTGATACTACTCCTTAAGGTAAATGGCTATGACATTGACCGCAAGACCGGCGATGTCATTCAGAACGGTCTGGTATTTGTTGATGCGCATCCCGAGAGCGCGGATATTTATATCAACGGCGAAAACAAGGGCAGTACGAGCAGCCGTTTTGACTTGCCGGCCGGCAATTACAACCTTGAGCTCAAGCGTGATGGCTATCGCAGCTGGGCTAAAAGCTTTACACTCGAAGGCAGCAGCATAGAGCGCCTAGTGTACCCGTTCCTCTTTCCTGAGAAATTGAATTCTGGCGATGTGCAGCTATATGCGAATACACCATCCTTTGCATCTCAAAGCCCTGATCGTCACTGGCTGGTCGTGCAGCAACCAGGTAGCCTCACTGGCTTTGATATGCTCGATACGAGCACACCGACAGGCGCGATCACCACTCTGAGCTTGCCAGCCGGCTTGCTCACTCCTACCGGAGCTACTCATAAGCTAGAGCTGGCTGAATGGTCAACTGATAATCGTCATATGGTTATGAAGCATATATTTGATGGCGGCTCTGAATTTATTTTGGTTGACCGTGAATCGCCGGCTTCGAGCGTAAATCTTAATAAGCACTTTGCGCGCCCTATATCTCAGCTCATGCTGCGTGATAAGAAGTATGACCAATATTATTTGAACGATGATAAGAGCGAGCTGGTTGCGACCGATCTGAAGAATAAGCAAATTGTACCAATTGCTTCACAGGTTATTTCATTCCGACCGCATGGCGCAGATATGCTGCTATTTGTGACAGCCCAAGGCGCGCCAAAAGACAAAGTGCTCGTGAAAATCCGTTCAGGCGTGGATCAGTATACGCTCCGTGAATTGCCAGTTGGACCACAATACTTATTAGACATCGCTCAATTTGATAACAAGTGGTACATGGCTGTTGGTACTGGTGACGACAAGCGGACGTATATCTATAAGGATCCATTTGAGGATCTTCGCCGCCGCGAACCGCGTGTACCGACTCCTATTGCACTCCTCCGTCTGGAAAACCCGCTTGAATCCGTGGCATTCTCAGCGAATACTCGTTTCATATCCGTACAGAGTGGCAGTAAGTTTGCTGTCTACGATGCCGAAGAAGAGCGCCAGTATCGTTATGATACACAGATCTCGCTTGCGCCAAACCAGAAGGCTTCATGGATGGATGGCCATCGTCTCGCAGTGGTGAGCGCTGACAGTACCCTTACTGTGTTTGACTTTGATGGTTTGAATAAGCAGAGCCTCATGAAAGTAAATCCAACGTTTATTCCCTACTTCGATCGGGACTACCGTGAGCTCTATACGATTGCTCCATCGGTAACGGTGCCAAGTAAGTCGGCAGTTATCCGCACTGAGATGCGAATTAAGCAGTAAGCTCTTTTGGTACTTTCTTATTTCCATCAAGAATGTAACCAAAAAACTTATCAGGACAGCAGGACACGACTGTTCTCCGTAC
>JAQGGX010000030.1 GCA_028289075.1 Candidatus Saccharimonadota bacterium
GAGGAGGCAGCTATTTATTCTTGACTGGGCTGGTGCCTCGGTATGGTATTGGAGCTTAGGGCCACTGTACCAATTCTTAACAATTACATTTAACACTCCACAACTGACTTTGAATGCCTTTGCATTCTTCTGGGAAGTGCCGGTAATGGTCGGCACGGCGATTCTGCTCAGCCAGTATAGATTCCGTCCAGTACACGCGTATCTCACTACGGGAAAGACTGATGAGCCTGAAAAGCTGTACCGCAAACTGGCTGGTTTTCCAAAAATGGTGGTATTTCGTACGAGTGCCTTTACGATCCTGGGATATGCTGTCGGTGCTTGGCAGCTGCATCACTATACGGGGCTGCCAACGATTGAAGTATATAAAGATATTGGTAATGGCGTTGTGCTGTCTCTATACCTGGCGCTATTTTATTACCTTGCTGTTGATCAGCTACTGGGTCAGGTACGTACTCGCGTGCGCCGACAGTATCACTTGCAAGTACCGGTGAGGAAGTTTTATCAAAGAATATTTAATGTCGTTTTGCTTATCACGCTCGGGAGTTTGTCTCTGATTGTGCTCATGGGCGTGCAGTCGTTCCAGTCAGTTATTAAGCATCAGCTAGTTATGTCAGTTCAAAATGAAATGCGTGTGGCAGTAGCTGAGGTTGGACTTGATGCTCCTTTGACCCCACAAAAACAGCACTTCCGCTCGGGCGAACATGGTCAGTCCTGGGTGTTGTCGCCAACAGATGCGCTGCCGTTTGGTGATGTTTTGCCTGAAAGCAAAGCCTTCTTTGAGGGTCAGTCTAAAGGCGTGATTGAAGACCGTAAGGATGAGATAAAACTGATTGTATTCCAGACTGAAGGCAATCAAAAGATGGTATCGCTTATATACCCAACTGATTTTTATGAGGCGCTTCGCAATGTTACCTGGCTGCTTGCTTTGGGTGGATTATTTGTAGCAGCCCTTGCTTCGGCGGTGACAACCTTGTTTTATCGCATCTTAACCGGTTCGACGAGCCGGCTGATCGATGCGGTGCATGAGGCAAAGCGTACTGGTACGTACACTGCACCGCCGATTCATACAGGCGACGAATTTGAAACATTATCAGATGCGTATAAAACGTTTATCGATCAAGCTCATGAGGAACGAACACGGCTGCAAGCATCAATCGAGAGCCTTAACGTTGGCTTTATCATGACTGATACTCATAGTCATGTGGTCATGAGCAACCATGTGGTCAGTCAGATCCTGGGTAATCCCGGACAAGAGGGCTGGGGTATATCTGCCGTAGAGAAATGCTTTGATGATGCCTTAGACCTTCTACAGATCTGTCAAAATGTTATCCAGGGCAAACACCACCATGCAGAGCGTGAAGTAACGGCAGGGTCAAAAATTATTCGTATTTTTGTGGCTCCTATTGCTGCCTCTAAGGAAAGAGCTATCGGTGCAATTATTTTGATCCAGGATATCACCGAAGAAAAAGTTCTGGCGCGCTCTAAGGATGAATTTTTCTCCATTGCTTCGCATGAGCTGCGTACCCCACTAACTGCCATCCGTGGCAACACGAGTATGATTCAGCAGTATTATCCCGAGCACATGAAAGACCCAGCGCTAGCTGAGATGGTTGGTGACATTCACGATTCCAGCATCCGGCTTATCCAGATCGTAAACGACTTCCTCGACTTGTCTCGCCTTGAACAAGGCAGAATGGTGTACCAGAATAGTGCGTTTAATGTGGATAAAGTTATCGAAGGTGTCCTCTATGAAATGAATGCTGTCGTAAAGAAAAAACATCTGTATCTAAAAGCTGACCAGTACACGCTTGACCAGCTTCCAGAAATTTGGGCCGATAAGGACCGTACCAAGCAGATCGTCTACAACCTGATTGGTAACGCGTTGAAATTTACTGAAGAGGGCGGCGTAACGGTATCGGCAGAACGCACGGACGGCCATGTGAAAATAACGATAAGTGACACTGGTCCCGGCATCTCCAAGGAAGACCAGAAGCTACTATTCCACAAGTTCCAGCAAGCAGCGCACAGTATCCTAACGCGAGACGCAACCGGTACGGGTCTTGGGCTTTATATCTCGAAGGTTATGACCGAAGACATGGGTGGAAAGCTTCGTTTAGAGAGCTCGGAAGTGGGCAAGGGAACGGCCTTTAGCTTTACGCTTCCGATTGCGACTGTAGACCAGAAGCAAAAACAAACCAAGTCATAGTTGCCATAAGAAGATTACTAATCCATCTGATTCTGATAGAGTGGCTGTTAGGAGAAGTAATGAAACTGTACGCAGCGAGACATGGTCAGACAACATGGAATATAGAGGGTCGCATCCTTGGCAGCACGCCCGGAGAATTGACGGAAAAGGGTATAAATCAAGCCGGTGAACTCGCACTTCACGTCAGATCGTTAGATCCGGATATCACGTATGCATCAGATTTATTGCGGGTAGCCGAAACAGCAGAGAGAGTGCAACAGGGGTCTCCAGATCTCGAAATAGTATTTACCGATCAGCTTCGCGAGCGAAATTTCGGAGAACTTGAAGGGCGGTTATTTGCTAGTATGGAGACAAAGTGGGGCAAAATATGGGATACGACCTGTTCGGCTCGGTCATTTTATGGTGCTGAGAGCCTGGACGCCTTTACTCTCAGAATCGCACGATTTGTAAGCGGGCTACACGGAGATATGACCGTATTGTTACTGTGTCATATAGGTGTAATGAATCGCCTCAATTACTTAACCGATCCAGATACTTTTGAATTTATTAGCTACCCAAATGCATCAATTATCGAATTCGATTACGAAAGAATCCTTCACAACAGTCAAAAACTTCGGAAGTAGTTAAGAAAATATCAATTTATAAGATATAATAACTCCCGATATTCAAACTGTAAGCGAGAATATAAACTTTCATTATGGCGCCTTGGCGGAGTGGTTACGCAGAGGTCTGCAAAACCTCGTACACCGGTTCAATTCCGGTAGGCGCCTCCAATTTTTCAAACCAAGAAGGTGATTCATTCGCCTCGACTGTTTGAAAAATTGAGAGGAAGAAGCGACGATAGGCGACAGTAACCAAATTTATTTGCTTACGTAAGCCGATAGTCGATTCTGACGCGGGCGAGTGGCGGAATTGGTATACGCGGTGGACTTAAAATCCGCTGGTCTTAAAAACCTTGAGGGTTCGAGTCCCTCCTCGCCCACCAACTAAAAAGACTCCTTCGGGGGTCTTTTTAGTTGGTTGCGGGAACGCGAGCCCGTACTGCGAAGCAGAGGGTTCGCTAATCGAGGCGACGGTGCAGGGAGCCATAGGCTTTCGAGAATCGCCGATGATTATATGGCGCGTAGGCGCTATATTCTCTCTGTCTCAAAATATAGCAATAGCACAAAGTATGGTTCATAATGAAAAATATCAATAGAGAGCTTAGGCAATGCGAGAAATTTTGGAACCAACAGATACAACTGAAGCTTTTCGGCAAACACCGGATGACCGTGTGCGGGCACGTGAAGCGCTTATAGAGTTGTTAAGGCGTCCGGAAGTTAATGCAGCTGGCGACGTTGACGAGGAAAGAAGATCTCCTGTCGACGCGGTATACGAGCGGTTGGATCGTAGCATGAAGCTTATTGAAGTGTATGACGCCTTAGTATCTTTGCTGGCTGACGGAATTGTAGAGATGACACCCACTCGTGAATTAGTCGTAAACGAAGAAGCGGTAGCAAACGGTGAAGCGCGTACTTCAGGGCCGCAGTAGACGTCCTTCAAAAACAGATAATCACCCCAGACTTTTAAGCAGTTTCTTGTTATAATAGGAACACAAACGTAAAGGGGAAAACTTACCACATGACACTGATTATTGTTCTGATAATTGTTGCTGTTCTAGCTGTACTGCTGATCGCAATGTATAACGGACTTGTTCGCTCTAATGTCCGCGTTGAAGAAGCCTGGAGTGACATTACTGTTCAGCTCAAGCGACGTTACGATCTTATTCCAAACCTGGTTAACACCGTAAAAGGCTATGCAACTCACGAAAGCGGTGTGTTTGAGCGTGTTACTGAAGCTCGTTCTAATGCATTAAATGCACAAGGCGTACAGGAAACTGCTGCTGCAGAGAACCAAATGCAGACTGCACTAAAGAGCATTTTTGCTGTTGCAGAAGCTTACCCTGACCTAAAGGCCAACGAGAACTACAAGCAATTGCAGGAAGAACTTGTAGATACCGAAGACAAGATTCAGGCAGCTCGCCGGTTCTATAACGGTTCTGTGCGTGACCTGAACATCAAGATTCAGACATTTCCAACAAACGTATTTGCAGGTGTAATGAACTTTAAAAACCGCGAATTCTTCGAGGTTGAAGAAGCCGAAAGCGCTGCAATCAACAAGCCAACAGAAGTTAAATTCTAGTATCCTTGCATTAGGAGACATATATGTACGAATCAATTGCCGCTAACAAGCGCAAAACAATATTCATGATGGTGTTCTTTGTAGCTCTCGTCAGTGCTCTTGGTTGGCTGATGGCTCAATCTCTGGGCCATCCGACACTGACTCCATATATTCTGATTGGCACTGCAATCTATGCGTTCATCAGCTACTGGGCAGGATCGCGGGCAGCGCTTGCCATGAACGGTGCTAAACCAATCGAAAAAAAGGATAATCCTCGTTTATGGCGCATTGTTGAGAATCTGGCAATCACGGAGGGTCTGCCGATGCCAAAGGTGTATATCATCGAAGACCCGGCCCCGAACGCATTTGCGACCGGACGAGATCCAAAGCATGCTTCGGTAGCAGCTACTACTGGTATTTTGGAGATGATGACCGATTCTGAGCTGGAAGGGGTGATGGCTCACGAGCTTGGGCACGTAAAGAACTATGACATTCGTGTTTCAATGATTGCGTTCGCACTTGTTGCTGTGATTGGCATTATTGCAGATATATTGCTGCACATGTCATTTTTCAGTAGCAATGACGACGAAGATAGCGGCAACAATCAGTTATTTTTCTTCCTAGGGATTGCAGCCGCCATCTTGGCTCCAATCGTTGCTAGTATGATCCAGTTGGCTGTGTCGCGCCGCCGTGAGTATCTGGCGGATGCAACTGGTGCGCTTGCCACCCGATATCCGGAAGGTCTCGCGAGTGCCTTGCAGAAGATTGGAGCGTATGGTCGTCCCATGAAACGTCAAAATACTTCGACAGCTCATTTGTTCTTTGCGAATCCACTGAAGAAGGGCGTTATTGCAGCGCTCTTTAGTACACACCCACCTATTGAGGATCGCGTGCAACGACTTCTGAAAATGACAGGAAAGGCTTAGACCCTTAGGGCAAAACCTCCATGGCAAAGAAAACGACCACATCACCAAAACCAAAAGCACCAAAGCAACCACGCAAACTCGCAAGTCCCGAATATAAAACGTTTCGGCTGCAAAAACGTATTAAGACCACGAAAGCAAAGTTGCCAGGCGCATTCACACTATTCAAACGCAGCATCCGTCACCTGTGGCAACACAAGAAGTTGTTTGGTGGTATTGTCCTGTTCTACTTATTGCTGACTGTTTTACTCGTAAAGGGTTTTTCGCAGGGTATGGATGTGCGGCAGGCAAAAGAAACAGTTGTTGGATTGCTTGGAGGTGGGCAGGCTGAGCTGAGTGCCAGCTTCACCGTGTTCAGCTACTTAGTGGGTGGAGCTAACGCAACATCAAGCGATGCGAGCAGCAGCGTGTACCAGTCGATCTTAATCATCGTGACCAGCCTGGCGCTTATTTGGGCATTGAGGCAGACGTATGCCGGCATAAAAGTGCGGGTGAAAGACGCGTTCTATAAAGGTATGTATCCACTCGTACCTTTTAGCCTTGTGCTGCTCGTTATTGGCTTGCAGATGATACCTATGGTTTTCGGTGGGTTTTTGTATACGACGGTATTCGGAAACGGTTTAGCGGTTACGGGTATTGAACAATTACTGTGGGGGACGCTTATCCTCATGCTCGTACTGCTCTCAGTCTACATGGTGTGTTCTTCGATTTTTGCACTCTATGTCGTTACCTTGCCGGACTTGACGCCAATGAAGGCATTACGTACAACCCGTGAGCTGGTGCGTTACCGCCGCTGGTCAATAGTTCGCAAGGTATTATTTTTGCCGGCTGCATTATTGATACTTGGTGCTCTTATTATGGTTCCTGTTATTTTCTTTGTGCCAGTAATTGCTGAGTGGTTATTCTTTGCGATTAGTATGTTTGCGGTAGTTATTACGCACGGCTATATGTATTCACTCTATAGGGAACTGATATAGCTATGACCAAGCTGAGCCGTGAGCAGGCTGCAGAGCGCCTTCAAAAGTTACGTCCTCTCATCAATGAGTATCGCTATCAGTATGCGGTGCATGACACGTCGACTATGAGCGAGGCGGCAGCCGATAGCTTGAAGCATGAGCTAACCGAACTCGAATCACAGTACCCAGATCTTATTACACCTGATTCTCCTTCGCAGCGTGTAGCCGGCGCACCACTCGATAAATTTCAGTCGGTCCCGCACTCGCAGCGCATGTTGAGCCTCAATGATGCATTTGACGAGGCAGAAACCGGTGCCTGGAAAGAGCGTATTACGAAACTTGTACCTGAAGGCACGAAGCTCGAATACTTTATGGATATCAAAATGGACGGACTCGCTTGCGCACTGATCTATGAAGACGGGATGCTCGTCAGGGCCGTTACGCGCGGTGATGGGTTTGTCGGGGAGGACGTGACTATGAACGTGCGAACTATCGAATCAGTACCGTTACGCCTGCGTGTGGAAAAAGGATTTGAGCACCTTACGAAAGGTCGCACAGAAGTTCGCGGCGAGATAGTTATGTACAAGGCCGATTTCGAGAAGCTCAATGAAGAGCGAACTGAAAAAGGCTTACCGCTGTTCGCAAACCCGCGTAACACAGCCGCCGGAACAATTAGACAACTTGACCCCAAGCTCGTTTCCGAGCGGAAACTACATTTCCATGCCTATGATTTATTACGGGAAGACACGGATGATGTGCCGACGAATGAATTTGCGTACCAGGCCTTACGCTCGCTCGGATTCCTAGCCAATCGTGATGCGACCGTCACGGACAGCGTCGAGGGTGTTATAAAGTTTGCGAGTACTTGGGAAACAAAGCGCCAAGAATTGTCGTTCAATACTGACGGACTTGTAGTAAAGGTCAATGACCGACGAGTCTTTCGCGACCTTGGCGTGGTGGGCAAAGCACCTCGGGGTGCAGTAGCGTATAAATATCCGGCAGAGCAGTCCACGACCAAGGTTAAGGATATCTTTGTCTCAATTGGGCGTACGGGCGCAGCCACACCAGTCGCTATGCTTGAACCGGTCGTAGTGGCTGGCAGTACGGTCCAGATGGCGACACTACACAACGAAGGTGAAATTAAGCGCAAAGATATTCGTGTTGGTGATACCGTGATTGTCCATAAGGCAGGCGATATTATCCCTGAAATTGTAGAGGCACTCAAGACACTTCGAGATGGCAGTGAAAAAGAATTTATTATGCCAACCCATTGCCCTGACTGTAATACCGAGCTCAAAAAACTGAAGGCTGATGAAGCAGTCTGGCGTTGTCCGAACGAAAGCTGCCCGTCCCGCGTGTGGAAGCGGGTCCAGCACTACGCCAGCAAAGGCGCGCTCGACATTGAAGGCTTAGGCGAAAAGAACGTCATAGCTTTGATCGATTCGGGACTCGTCAAAGACACTCCGGATATCTACATACTGAAGAAAGAAGATTTACTGACGCTCGACCGTTTTGCTGAAATCTCCGCAACTAAACTTGTTAACGCTATTCAGGACAAGAAAACACCACCGCTTGATAGATTCCTCTTCGGTCTTGGTATTCGTCACGTTGGTACGCAAACAGCACGTGATCTCGCCCAAGCTTTTCATACGCTTGAAGCTCTGTCGGAAGCTACCATCGATGAGCTCAGCGAAGTAGAAGGCGTCGGTGAAGTGGTGGCTGAATCTATCGTGGAATGGTTTAGTGAGCCAGAAAATAAGGGAATACTTGAAAAGTTCAAGACATTCGACGTCTGGCCGCTCGAAGCTGCTCATGCGTCGGGGCCGTTAGTCGGGAAAAAGTTTGTCGTAACTGGTACACTGGAATCAATGGGTCGTGACCAGGCCGGCGACAAGATTAAAGCGCTCGGTGGCACCTTCCAGAGCAGCGTTGGCAAAGACACTGATTACCTCGTAGTTGGCGCTAACGTCGGCGCAAGCAAACTGAAAAAAGCCGAGAAATTTGGCACCAAGCAAATCAATGAACAAGAGCTTTTAGATATATTAAGGGGTTAGCTATGTTAGACGAACTCGAAGCAGCAATCGATCAATATTACGAAGACTGGCAATCGCTTACAAAACATACTACCAGTAAAAACTTCTTTGAAAATCTCAAGCCAACAGCAGTAGGCTGGAAAGTAGCTGATCGTGAAGAATACCGAACACGCCTTGCCGAACTCCACGACCTAAGTGACAAAATAATCGAAACATGGATGAATGAACGCTGGATCGCCAAAGTGCACCTCAAGGACGCTACATTACCTCATGGCATAACTGTTGTTAAACTCATGGAGCGTCGGCCGGGCTCTACTGACACTGTCGGACTTGACCACCTGGACTTCTATAGTCCTGATGCAACAAACGCTGAAAGTATCTTAAAGCAGGAGCCAAATATCAAATGGACCCATGAATCAAACGATGTAATCGAGGATTACGAATGGATATCTATTTGGTTTGAGGGTACAGAAGCAAAAATCAAGAATGACACGGTGCTCACGATAGTTTCTGCTGAACTCAAAGAGCTGGAAAAGAAGATATTGAGTAGCTAAACAGCAAATGTTGACATCGCTCACAAAAAGGTTATGATTAAAAGGAATCGTGCGCAAATTGCGGCGCGCATGTTTAAAACAAAAATTCAAACACCCGCCGCAGGGTGGGCGCGCACGAAATAAAAACCGTCAGAAAACTGGCGGTTTTTTGTATAATAGGGCAGCATGGATAATCTAACTAAATCAGCAATAAGTGCCACACTACACTGTTTAACCGGCTGTGCTATTGGTGAAGTACTCGGCATGGTACTCGGTACGGCGCTTAACTGGAGCAATCTAGCGACTACGATCCTTGCGATAGCCCTCGCGTTCTTATTCGGTTATTCGTTCACATTCTTTGGGGTCTTGAAGCATGGTTTATCATTTCGTAAGGCGTTATCGGTAGCATTGGCGGCTGATACGCTGTCGATAACGACCATGGAGATAGTTGACAATGGTTTCATATGGCTGGTTCCTGGCGCGGTGCACGCAACGCTCAGCATGTGGCTCTTCTGGGCGAGTCTTATCGCTTCTCTAGCTATCGCATTCATTTTGACCGTGCCGGTCAATCGCTGGCTGATTGCTCGCGGTCGTGGTCACGCCGTGGTACACGAATACCATCATCATTGATCGGCTCACGCTGGCTTTCGTTAGGAGTAGTTGATTATCAGAGGCCTACCCTATATAATTTTCCGCGATACCTCAAGGGGCATTAGCGCAGTTGGCTAGCGCGCTTCCATGGCATGGAAGAGGTCATCGGTTCGAATCCGATATGCTCCACCAACCAAAGAGTCCATCGTCACGATGGGCTTTTTGTTTTGTATAGAGTAGCTCCTTTTTACGGTTTACTGTTACAATGAAAGGAATGGCTAAGACTACAAAGCAAACCAAGAAGCGTCCAGCCCAGCGCAAACCAGTATCATGGGCTAAGTTCTTTATTATTGTTGGTTTAGTAATGCTAATCGGGACAGGTGCTGCATGGTGGCAACTTGTTCGTAGCAATCCTCATCGGGTATTTGACGCGATGATCGAAAACAACTTCAAGACTGGTGCAGTTACTCGAACCGTCGTTCAAGAGAGTGGCACGCAGCGCTTGCGACAAGTAACTCATTTACAAAATCAGACTGCTCATATTGCAGAGAGCCGCTCAACTCTGGAACAATCAGGCCAGACCTCCGCTACGGTTATAACCGAGACTATCGGCACTCCAATTGCTGATTATGTACGTTATACCGAAGTTAATACCAATCAAAAGAGCGAATCCGGTAAGGACCTTGATTTCTCAAAGGTTCTGAATGTGTGGGGCAAGACAGAAGTTACTTCTCCCGAATCATCTCTCGGTGAACTCTACAGCGACAGTACGCTCGGTGTCGTACCGTTCGCTGATCTTAGCCAACCACAACGGGCTAAGCTCATGCAGCTGATTCGTGACAACAATGTCTACGCAGTGGACTATAACCGAGTAAATCGATTCAATGAAAACGGCCGACCATACTATTCATACGCTGTTACCGTAAAGCCTGACGCTTACATCACACTGCTTAAGGCATTTGCCGAAGAGACCGGGCTTACACAGTTACGTAGTCTTGACCCGGCTAATTACAAGAACGCTTCAGAACTCAACTTTGTCATCGTCGTCGATGTCCTGACGCAACGCATGGCCAAGCTAGCATCAACCAATGGGGCGCGCACCGAACTATACAGCGGCTATGGCATCGTAAAGCCAATCAATGTTCCTACAGAATCAATTCCTGTCATGGAACTCCAGCAGCGTTTACAGTCAATTCGTTAGCAAGAATACATACCATAAAAAAGGGAAACCATGAACCCGAACGACCAACCGTCTAGTAACCCAAGCGCTGACCAACCATCAGCACCGCCCGTACCCGAATCACAGAATCAACCGGAAGATATTAATGAAAACACGGCTCCAGTGTCTGACGCAGTCTCTTCAGCACCAGAGACTGCACCGGTAGTGCCTGGATCTGTCGTGGACCCAAGTGCTGCTACTTCGCAAGCTCCACTTTTAGGTGAAAATAACGTACCAAGCGAAACGCCAGTAGCGGTGCCCATACTCCCGACTCCGCCTAAACGCTCAAAAAAAGCACTCCTCGCGGTAGTTATCATTGCAGTTATCGCACTTCTTATGGCTGCCAGCGCAGCTGCTTACTACGCTGTCATTGTTCCTAATCAACCGGAAAATGTTCTTAAGGCAGCTGTTCACAATACGCTCGAACAACGCCAAGCCTCTAGCAAAGGAACGCTTTCGATTGAGATGTTGCAGGCAAAAGAAGGCGAGCCAAAGAACATAGACGTATCGTTTAACGGACAAGGAAACGCCGATGCGTCAGCCTTTGCCGCCCAGGTAGATGTCGCTATAAGCGGCGTTAAGATACCCGTAGAGGTGCGTAGTGTTGACAAGAACCTGTACTTCAAACTTGGTGATCTCGGCAGCATCAAGGGCGTTCTGAAGCTTACCGACCCGCAGGCTGCGTCCATGATTGACGCTGCCAGCAAGGTAGTAAGTAATCAGTGGGTTGAAGTTGATAGCAGTTTGTTAAAACAAGCTGACGCTGAATGTGCTGTCGATAATTACAGCCTCACTAAAGAAGATGTTGACCAGCTGGTAAAAACGTATGAGAATCACCAGTTTGCCCGTATTAAGAGCAGCTCCGAAGAAACCGTGAACGGCACAGCTTCAATCAAATACCAACTTGAATTTGATGAAGCAAAAGCAAACGAATTCGGCAAAAGCGTGAAAGATATCTCTGTAATGAAGAAGCTTGAGGAGTGCGCCAAAAAAGGCGGACAGGATAAGGCGCTGAATCAGTTCGACACAGAGCTTGATAAAGAGGTCAAAGACAAAGGTACTTATGAATTCTACCTCTGGGTTGATAAGTCCAAGAAGCTGATCAATCAAGTTGAGCTCAAGGGTGGCGACAAAGAAAGCACTGGCGCACTGAAGGCTACAATTGAATACGGCAACGTAAATATCACGAAGCCTGAAAACGTAAAATCGTTTATCGAAATCATGGGCGAGCTTGCACCAGTACTCCAGCAGTCAAACTCATCAGCACTCGATAGTGTACTTGGTGCTTTTAACGATTCAACACTTTAGTAAGATTCCCTGCAACACAGATGGTTCGGCTTACCGGACATTCTTAGCCAATAGATTGCCGTTAACTTCAATTGAATAGACGCATCTCCTGTATACTAAATGTTAATGAATGCCAAAAAAATTGTTGTTGACGGTCTGTTGACTAATTATGTGCAAGCTGGCGCGGGGCGGACAATCCTCCTCCTACACGGATGGGGTGATAGCGCGGCAGGGTTGCAGGATCTGCAGAAAAAACTAAGCGAATCATACGAAGTCATTGCCGTAGATTTGCCTGGCTTTGGATCGACCCAAACACCAGGCAGTATATGGAAGCTCAATGATTACGCACAATTTGTTAGTAGTTTCCTGGGTAAACTCGACATAAATCCGTATGCGATCCTGGGGCACTCTAACGGTGGTGCAATCGCTATCCATGGCGTGTCGAGCGGCTTACTGTATGCAGAGAAACTCGTGCTGCTTGCTTCCGCTGGAATCCGTGACGAGCATAAGGGACGTAAAAATATTCTAAGAGTAGTTGCCAAGGGCGCAAAAGCCCTGACTGCTCCATTGCCGCGTAATATGCAAGACAAAATTAAGCGGAAGGCGTACCAAGCAATTGGTTCAGACCTATTTGTCGCGGAACACTTACAGGAGACATTTAAAAACATTGTGACTGCAGATGTGCGAAAAGACGCTGCTAACGTGGTAGTGCCAACGTTGCTTATATATGGAGACGCGGATACAGCCACTCCAGTGCGATACGGCAAAATATTCGAGGCAGCGATGCCATATTCGCACCTTGAAGTCGTAAAGGGCGCCGGACATTTCGTTCATATAGACCAGAAAGACGCCGTATATGCATCTATACAGAGGTTTTTGCAATGAGACTACTCGGTTTTTTCATGCCTAAAATGCCGGTTAGTCTGGTGTATATGCTTCAATCAGTTGAGTACGATCCATGGGGTTTTGTATCTTGGCTCAAGGAGTTGCCAAACTTACGTCGCATTATGTACAGGCGGACACTCCATTTCACCAAAAAAGCAAAGGCACTCGTGCTGTTTACTTACACGATTTGGTCTGCCTTACTCTTAGTGGCAGTTCTTCTCGCCGTAGTGGATAACTATGTATTCGCAGCAGCAATTGTCCTGCTATCTCCGCTTGTTTGCGTAATAGCACTGTTTATCGCAGTCCTTATCGCAAGGGTGTTCATAACCGGTCCGCGCGAAAAAAAGCTGATTGCAGCATCAGAGAAGAAATTTGCTGTTCACCCTGCTATCAAGATTGCCGTTGCCGGAAGCTACGGCAAGACAACAATGAAAGAGTTGCTTGCGACCGTACTTGCCGAGGGCAAACAGGTGGCGGCAACACCCGGAAACCTGAATGTACCAATTAGTCACGCCCGCTGGTTGAACCGTCTGGAAGGCAATGAAGAAGTACTGATCATCGAGTATGGCGAAGGTGCTCCCGGTGACGTTGCTCGTTTTGCGCACACCACGCATCCAAATATTGGTGTCATCACCGGTCTTGCTCCGGCGCATTTGGACCGTTATCCGAGCCTCCATGCTGCAGGTGACGACATCTTTAGTCTGGCCGACTATCTCGGAGATTCAAATACCTATGTGAATGGTGATTCAGTAGCTGCTCAGGATTTCATAAAATCAGAGCAAAATGTATATACCGAAAAGGGAATAGGCGATTGGAACATACAAGATGTGCAGGTTGGATACGAAGGTATCAAATTCGTCATGCAACGAGGTGACGACATACTCGAACTTCATAGTGAACTCTTAGGTCGTCATCAGATCGGCCCGCTCGCCGCAGTAGCAAGCATCGCACTCAAAGTAGGACTGACCAGAGACCAGGTTGAGGCAGGAATTGCCAAGACCAAACCATTTGAGCATCGCTTACAACCACGTCCCTTGAATGGTGCGTGGATACTGGACGATACCTATAACGGCAATATTGATGGTATCCGTGCAGGCCTGGCGCTTTTGAAAGAGCTACCGGCTAATCGGAAAGTCTATGTCACTCCAGGCCTTGTGGACCAAGGCGTAGAAACAGGTCCCGTGCATAGGGAAATGGGACGATTGATTGCAGCAGCAAACCCAGATCAAGTTGTTCTCATGCAGAATTCTGCCGCCAGCCTTATCCGTGCAGGCCTGGAAGAAGCGGGCTATCAGGGGGGCGTACTCGTTGAGGCTGATCCCCTTCAGTTCTATACCAACCTAGAGCACTTCGTAGCAGCAGGCGATTTAGTCCTCATGCAGAACGACTGGACCGATAATTACCGTTAACTTTGATATACTACGTTCATGAATAAACCTACCGTCGCGGTCATCTTTGGGTCGCGTTCCGCAGAGCACGATGTCTCTATCGTTACCGCACTCGCATCCGTCATTAAACCCTTAGAATTATCAAAACAGTATAACGTTGTGCCTGTTTATATCGCAAAAGACGGCCGTTGGTTTTCTGACCCTAAGCTAAAAGACATACAGCTTTTCAGCTCTGGTGCCATCGATGAATTTATGCGCAAGAGTAAGCCCGTTGCACTTGAGTTTGGTAAAGGACTAAAGCTTATTCAGAGTGGTGGTATGCGTAATCGAAGCACTACGATCGACATTGTCTTCCCGGCCACACATGGAACATATGGCGAAGATGGCACGCTTATGGGGGTGCTTGAAATGGCCAATGTGCCGTTTGTAGGTTGCGACGTAGCTGCCAGCGCTATCGCGATGGACAAGGTGCTTTCCAAGCAGCAAGCCATAGCTAACAATATCCTGACTCCAAAGTTTGTGTATTTTACTCGTCACGACTTTGCCCGTCAGAATGGCAGCCTACTCAATAAGATCGAAAAGGATCTGCAGTATCCGTTATTCGTGAAGCCAGCACATCTTGGTTCCAGTATTGGTATCACGCGTGTCATGAACCGCAATGAACTTGAGAACGCTATTGAAGTCGCGCTGCACTATGATTCCAAGGCGCTTGTCGAAGAAGGTGTATCGAACCTCATAGAAGTAACGCAGCCGATAATCGGCAACGATAACCCCCAGCTTGCTCACCTTGAGCAGCCGCTGACACAAGCAGAGGATTTCTTTGATTTTGACACAAAATACATGAAGGGAGGCAAAAAAGGCAAAGGCGGCGCAAAAACTGATAGCCGCGGCGCTCAGGGCTACAGCAAAATCCCTGCTGATTTACCTACTGATCTCTATGAGAAGGCACAAAGCATTGCAGTGGAAGTCTATCGGGCAGTGGGTTGCAGTGGTATTGCCCGTATCGATATGTTGATTGATAGCAAGAGCGGCCAGGTATATTTCAACGAAATTAATCCGATGCCGGGAAGCCTCTACTCTCACAACTGGAATAAAGCAGGTGTATCGAACATCAATCTTGTCACGCGTTTGGTTGAGCTCGCTATAGAGAAACACGCCGAAAAACAGAAGATCGCTACGACGTTCTCCACCAACTACCTCAAGCAATTTTAGTGAAAGACCTCGTCCTCATCTCTGATTACATGCCGGATGCTATCTTTGATATTCGCTATGCGACCACTCATAACATTACCGGAAAGGCCATCTACCAAAGCCCCGATGTGTACCTGTCCGCAAAAGCCGTTGCAGCGCTTCAACGAGTAGTAGATGAGCTGAAAAGTGAAGGCTTTCGGCTGGTCGTATGGGATGCCTACCGCCCTACTGAGGCGCAGGAGTTGCTCCGTAAAGTGTATGCTGATAAGCGATATGTCCGCAAAAACTCGATACATAGTCAGGGACTCGCTGTTGATGTAACGCTTGCGAGTACTAATGGTGACTACCTGGATATGGGAACAGACTTTGATGAGTTCTCCGAACGAGCACATCCTGATGCAACAGAGCTAACCGAAGAACAGTTGCAGAATCGCACCCTGCTTGCGGATGTAATGACAAAGCATGGTTTTAAACAATGGCCGTATGAATGGTGGCATTTTGATTTTGTGGGCTAATGGGTTACCCCTGTTGATACGCGCTACAAATGTGGTAAGGTAGTAATAATGAAAAAGCAGTATGTCTTGCTCGCAAATCTCCTCGCCCAATAGGGCAGTTATTTCTATTCTCACCATTTACCGCTACACTAAATAAGATTTTCTATTCCCTAAGGAGTTACGCATGCGACGATACAATCCAAAAGAAATTGAACCCAAGTGGCAGCAGGCTTGGGAAGAGCAGGGTATTTATACCGCCTCTGAGGACCCAACCAAACCCAAGAAATACATTCTCGAATACTTCCCATATCCGAGCGGTGCGGCTATGCACGTGGGACACGTCCGCAACTACACTATTGGTGACGCGGTAGCGCGCTTCTACCGTATGCAGGGCTTCAATGTGCTGCACCCGATGGGTTGGGATGCGTTTGGTTTGCCAGCAGAGAACTATGCTATCAAGACCGGCATCAGTCCGCAGCAGGCTATCGCAGAAAATACCGGCAAGTTTAAACAGCAATTGACCCAGATGGGTTTCAGCTACGACTGGTCTCGTGAAATTAACTCTTCGGACCCTAATTATTACAAATGGACGCAGTGGTTTTTCAAACTCTTATTTGAACGAGGTCTAGCCTACCAAAAAGAATCGTTGCAGTGGTGGTGTGATACCGATAAGACGGTACTGGCAAACGAGCAGGTTGAAGCTGGCAGGTGTTGGCGCTGTGGCAATATCGTTACCAAGAAGCCCCTCAAGCAATGGTTCTTCAAGATTACCGACTATGCCGACAGATT
>JAQGGX010000052.1 GCA_028289075.1 Candidatus Saccharimonadota bacterium
AATGAATCAGTTGCAAAGTTCTGGAATTCGTCCACATATAAGTAGAATGGCACGCGATCTTCCTGGGGTATATCCGCACGTGACATCGCTGCCATCTGCATTTTTGTGACAAGCAATGCACCAAGCAATGCAGCGTTGTCTTCGCCGATGAGTCCGCGTGAGAGGTTGACGATCAGAATCTTGCGTCCATCCATAATCTCGCGAATATTAAAGCTACTCTTTGGTTGTCCAATAATATTACGAACCGTCGGGTTTGCGGTGAAGGCACCAACTTTGTTTAGCACTGGTGCGACCGCTTCGGTAGCGAACTTGTCATTCCAGCTGGCAAATTCTACGGTCCAGAAATTACGCACCACAGGGTCCTGAACATACGTCAGCACTTCTTCGCGGAACTTTTTGTCAGTGAGAATTCGGGTGATGTCGAGCATAGTTGAGTTCGGATAATCAAGCAGTGCAAGCAAGCTATAGCGCAGGATGTACTCCAGACGTGGTCCCCAGGATTCGAACATACGCTTCAGCACGCCGATAAGCTCGCTTGTTGTATGTGTCTTGAGTTTCTCGTCATAGACTTCCATTGGGTTGAAGGCAATTGGGAAGTCCGTATCAGCCGGGTTGAAATAAATAACGTCTTTCAACCTGTGTTCAGGGATGCGCTTGAGTACGTTGAGTGCATAGTCACCATGTGGGTCAATCACCGCAAAGCCGTAAGGGCTATAGATGTCAGATATCGTGAGCAGCTCCAGCATGGCAGATTTACCAACACCGGTCTGCCCAATAATGTATAAATGCCGTCCGCGGTCAGAGCGGGGCAGGCCGAACATGGTGTTGTGGCCGCGGAAGTTCGTCAGCGCCACGGGGCTTACCTTGTCGATGTTGGCTTCGTTCGCCAGCGGCAAGTTAGCAGGCGGCTCGGCAGTCTTGGCAGAAGCCCAGAGAATGTTTGGTGTCTCTACATTCGTGTGAGGCAGGTGGTAGAGACTGGCGACTTCTTCGATATTACAGATAAAGCCTCGACTCTTGAACTTACGGCTGCGGTAAAGGTCTAGGAGCTTAGGATCGTCACTCAGGTAACTCTGTGCAAAACCATTCAAATAGGTTGTATTGAACTGTTTAAAGCTCGCTGTAATTGCCTGGACGCGCATACGGCCTTGACTCATGGTGGTATTACCACGGTACACAACACGTAGTCCTACTTGATAGGCAAGCTTCTGGCTTTTTTGTTCAGCGGCAGAGGCACGAGAGGTCTCAAAATCGGCAAGCTTTGCTGCGCCACCAGCTGATTTTGCTTCGGGTGGAGCCCAAAGAGCTGTAATCAGTCCTCCAGCACTACTAGCGCTACCACTGGCTTTACCGCGAATACCGGCAGCATAACTCTCGCTTTTTTTGTGCCAGTTAACAGGGGCGGGTTGTATGATGACCTGAAGCCAGGCTTCTTCATTTTCTTCGAACTTCGCCAGCGTCGCCGTAATAGAAGCAAGCGGGTCAACTTCAAAACTCGGAAACGTTTTAATCGGCAAGGCATCGTGCCCAATGAACTTAAGCTCACCGACAAGTTGCGTCGGATAGGTAACTTCCTCACTCGCATAATCAGCAACTTCGGATATTTGCACGGTAGGGTACTGAGCATAAATCTGCTCCTCGACAAAGCTCTTCAGGTGTTCAGGCACCCACACGTAGAACCCAATACGTTTGGCCTTTACCGCAATCTCAAAACTAATCCGTTCGTGTACCGCAGATTTGGAAAACGACTTTTCTGCAGATGTGAGCAGCCCATGCAAGCTGGCAAACATTTGCTCGGCGGCAAGTTCTTTCTTTTCGTTCGTACGAGGCACCTGCAGAAGCAGGACAGTCCCTGAGTCAACAGCGTCAGCAGATTGCCGTTTAGAGAAAATCATTATAATGTAATTATACTATAAATATTTCAAATTATCAAGTATAAGCACTTTAGGAAACCGTCCTTTTCGCCCTAGAAAAATAAGGATAAGCACTCTACAATAGACCGCATAATGATTGATGATTTCAAACCGGCGCGGGGCAAGCGTCCAGAGTTAACTCGTGGATCTAAGTCTATGCCCACCGTAGTCGCCGATGTATCTGAGAAAACGTTCAAAACTCCCGAAGAAGTCGCCAGCAAAGAAGCCTTTATCCCACCAAAAGAAACGCACTTAGACACACCTAAGCCAAGAAACTGGCCGAAGTTAAACATTCATCTCACCCGCAAGCAATGGATTATTGTGGCCGCGGTAACGTTGTTAGTCCTTGCAACTACCGGCTATTTTGGGTGGAAACTGTTCCATAAGACTCCGGCACCTGTTTCGCAAGCGCCCGTCGTGGAGCAACCAGCGCCCGTTGTAGCTCCGACTACCATCGCTTCACCTCTCACTGGCGTTATGATTACCCCAGAACTTGCCCAAACTCCAGTAACGGCCATTATGATAGAAAACAGTCCCGATGCACGTCCACAATCTGGGCTCAACCAGGCTGGCGTTGTGTACGAAGCGGTCGCTGAAGGTGGCATTACTCGTTTCTTAACCCTATTTCAGGAAGCACAACCTGACTATATCGGCCCCGTACGAAGCGTCCGCCCATACTATCTTGACTGGGCTATACCATTTGATGCTCCGATCGCCCATGTGGGTGGGAGCGCAGAAGCACTGAACCAAATCCGTAGTGAAGGTATCAAAGACTTGGATCAGTCATTTAATAGTCGTGCCTATAACCGCGTCAGTAGTCGTTTCGCACCGCACAATATGTACACCAGTCGCGGCGCATTACTCGACTTACAAAAAGCTAAAGGGTTCACCAGTAGCAGCTTCACCGGCTTCCCCCGCAAGGACGAAAAGGCCAGTGCGGCGCCAACCGCCAGGAGTTTGGATTTCTCTATATCAAGCTTCCTGTATAACCCGCACTTCGACTATGACGCCGGTACGAACAGCTACAAGCGAACCATGGCCGGCAAACCTCATATTGACGAAAAGTCAGGGCAACAAATCAGTCCAAAAGTCGTCATAGCTATCGTCGTTGATAAGAAAATCCATCCGAATGGCGTCAATACCCAGTACGGCACCCATGGCAGTGGCAAAGCATTTATTTTCCAGGATGGAACCGTCGTTGAAGGCATCTGGGAAAAGACCGACCGCAAGAGCCAAATCCGCTTTGGCGATGCCAATGGCGCTCCGCTCGCTCTGAATCGCGGCAACACTTGGATTAGCGTTGTCGGCGTACCAGGATCAGTGAGCTTTAAACCGTAAAGGTAAATACTATGGATCATTTCAAACAGCTTCAGGAACAGGTAAAGCGCTACTTGTTTGCTGTCATGTTTGCGAGCAACCTCATTGTTATCGGGGCAGCCTGGGCAGCATTTGCTTATCTGGAAATTAACGTGATCCTAGCGCTCGCAGGCCTCGGTGTCACGGCGCTAGTTACGACTATATTGCTTTCCGGAGCAGCAACGCGGTATGTGCTTGAACCACTCCACATGCTGTGGCAAGCAATCCTCCATATATCACCAGGCTACACCGGCACACCGGCACCCGATCTTAAGAAGATTCGCCTTGGACGCGAGCTTATCACTTCATTAACATTACAGGTCTATCAGTATGCCAGCCAGTCTGATTCACAGGATCTGACTGATCATCGCAACAAAGTCGTCCAGGCAGCCAATGTCGTCAGTCACTTACCGCTACCTATGTTTGTGTTTAACAAACAACTCCTCGTTACCAATGCGAGCGATGCAGCCCTCGAATATTGCCAGATCGAGAGTGCTCAGCTTTTTGGCAAACCTTTGTACGAAAGCGTTCAGCTTGAGTTCCCGAGTGAACTCACCTTAGAGGCCTGGATTAGTGAATGTCAGGCAAACAAAGTTACCGACAAAGCGTATTGGGAGCGAATTCGGGTACGGTTGCCGGGCGATACGGGAGCCATGCGCCAGTGTGATATGGCTGCTTACTATAGCAAAGATAGCCCCAGCGGCACCGAAGTAATTATCACCATGTTTGACCGGACTGCTCAGTACGACCAAGACGACCAAGCCATGGGCTTTGTGGCACTCGCCGTGCATGAGCTGCGTACACCGGTCACCATGCTACGCGGTTATATCGAAGTATTCGAGGAAGAGTTGGGTGACCAGCTCGACGATGAACTCAAAGACTTCATGCACAAGATGCAGGTTTCCGCTCGTCAGCTGACCTCGTTCGTCAACAACATCCTGAACGTTGCACGCATCGATGAAAACCAAATGTCGCTCCACTTAAACGAAGAGAAGTGGG
This sequence comes from Candidatus Saccharimonadota bacterium, assembly GCA_028289075.1. Lineage (GTDB taxonomy): Bacteria > Patescibacteriota > Saccharimonadia > Saccharimonadales > JAQGGX01 > JAQGGX01. Next base: position 4,269 of record JAQGGX010000052.1, read on the forward strand.
ACGTACTATTGCCCCATATTCTCGAAGAGCTCGCAATGCGGGCCAAGATGTACGGCAAAGAGATCAAGTACGTTCCCGGTGCCAATCTTCCTACCGTAGCTGTTGACCGAGTCAGCATCAATCAAGTCGTCAACAACCTGATTGATAATGCCATCAAATACAGCGGCGAAAGTAAAGAAATAATTGTCACCTCCAGCCTCAATCAAGAGGGAATGGTTGAAACGTCGGTCAAAGATTCTGGCGTTGGCATCCCCGAAAGCGTTATACCCAATCTGTTTGAAAAATTCTTCCGCAACCACCGCACCCGTGCCAAGATTGGCGGTTCAGGATTGGGGCTCTATCTCTGCAAAGCCTTGATCGGCGGTCATGGCGGTAATATTTGGGTTAATTCAAAGGAAGGTGAGGGCAGTACCTTTACCTTTACACTGTTGCCATACTCTAAACTTGCTGACGAACAAAAAACAGGCAATAATACCGACATCGTCCGCCAGACCCATGGCTGGATCAAAAATCATTCAATGTACCGGAGATAACTATGGAACCTAGCACTACACCATCAGCCCCAATAACACCGAGCAACAGTAAACGCATCCTATGCATCGAAGATGAACATTTCATTTCTGAGCTCTACGCCCGTGCGCTCACCAAAGCTGGTTATGACGTAAAGGTCGTCATCGATGGACAGGTCGGACTCGCCGAAGCCAAAACCAATCAGTACGACATTATCCTGCTCGACATCATGATCCCGACTATGACCGGTATCGAAATCCTAAAAGAGCTCCGCGACCCCACAAAAACATCTCCACTCAAATCCAAGATCATCATCACAACCAATCTCGAACAAGGTTTGCAAGGCCGTGCCGAAATCGAAAGCCAGGCAGACGGCTACGTTATCAAAGCAGAAGTCACGCCACATCAATTAGTCGATTTTTTGAGCCAACTCCAAGTTTAACGCTCGTCTGGAATCCTTGCCTTTTAATACAACAAGAATCCTGTGGATAGACACTACCTAAGACGCTCAAGCGTACTATAATGAGTGTAGTCATGTGTGGACTGACGGAGCGTCTTTCTCCATGCAGACTATAACTTTGGCAATCATACTTCGGTCACTGTGAGCCTACATAATCTAAACAAGTTTCTCGTCACGAAACCATAAAAGAACGGTTTGTGTTTTCTAACGAGCAGCTTTTACTCCAAAATCCGTTCACTGGCATAAATATTTGTCAGTTCTCTTAATTATTACTACAAGTAGGATCTTACCCCTGTGAGATCCAAGGAGGAGTTTAGATATGTACGCAACCAACCAGACTGTTAACGTTACAGGATTTTATTTTAGAGGCCACAATCAGCGGGCATTCCCCAGCCGCATCGAGTTCGGCAATACGCAGTACAGCTTTAATGACGGGCTTCAATATCTTATCTATAAAGGTAAACAAAGTATCCGTTTGTTTGATATGACCGACGGACGCATGACGTATCGTTTGCGCTGTGAAAACGACCAATGGTCACTCATCTGGACTCGGCCAAGCATGCAAAGGGAAATCTATGGACGCCAATAATCGTCAGGAGGGAGTCGCTATCCATGATGGCTTCCCAAACGCCGCAACCGACAGCTCTCTCAAAACGCTAGACTTCAACAGCTTACTCATTAATCATCCCGTCAGCACATTCATGATGCGGATCACGGGTAATGAATGGCAGGAACATGGCGTCTTTAATGATGACATCGCTATTATTGACCGTGCTTTAAGACCCCAGCGTAATGACCTTGTAGCCTGGTGGCATAATGACGCCTTTGTCATTTCCCGTCATCACCAGGTTCCAATCGATGCCGTCACGTGGGGTGTCGTTACTTCTATCATTCACCAGTATCGGACTACGTCATGAGCAGGCAGATTTTTGCACTGATAGATTGTAATAACTTTTTCGTCAGCTGCGAGCGAGTCTTCCGCCCAGACCTAGAAGGCAAGCCGGTCATCGTGCTCAGCAGCAACGACGGCTGCGCTGTTGCCCGCAGCAATGAGGCTAAAGCCCTTGGTATCCCCATGGGTGCTCCTGTGTTCAAATACCGGGACCTTATTCGCCGCCATAACATCATTAGCTTCTCCGCAAATTTTGAACTCTACGGAGATGTTTCGAGGCGTATTATTTCCATACTCACTACCGTCACACCGAAGATTGAAGTCTATTCCATTGATGAATCCTTCCTGGACCTAAGCGAACTCAACATCACCGACTACGAGGAATGGGGCAGGGTCGTGAGACAGCGGATACTGGAATGGGTCGGTGTACCCGTATCTATCGGTATTGCTACCTCCAAAACCCTCGCCAAGCTTGCTGCGGAACGTGCCAAAAAAGAAGCTAGCCTAAACGGCGTGCTCAGTTTCATAGATAAAACTCCTGAACAAACAGATCGATACTTACTCCACACACCGGTCCAGGACATCTGGGGCGTTGGCAGACGGCTTGCACCGCAGCTCAAGGCTGCCGGTGTGTCTTCGGCCTTGCATCTGTCCGAGTTACCCCCAAAGCGTGCGGGGCAGCTTATGGGAGTACATGGACGGCAAATGGTTGCCGAGCTAAACGGCACCAGTTGTTTGCCATTAGAACGAGAAGGGAAAGTGCGCAAGAGCATTGCCCGCACCCGCACATTCGGCGAAGACACGAATGACCAGAATGCAGTCGAGGCAGCCATTGCCGGATTTGCCGCTGGGGCCGCCTGGAGACTGCGCGAAAGCGGTCAGCTGACAACCAAAATAGGCTTATTCCTGACCACGAACAAGCACAAACCCGGATACCGGCATTGGACCGAAGAACGGGAATTTAGCGTTCCAACAGCCGATACCGGCCAGCTCATCAGGACTGCTGTCGAGATGTTCGAAAGTGCATATAGTAGCGGCGTACTCTACCACCGAGCAGGGGTGTTATTGTACGATTTTGTACCGAACAGCCACCTGCAGGTTGATCTATTCGGCACCGTCGATCCTGAGAGCCATGATCGCTCCCAGAACCGCATGCAGGCACTCGATGAACTCAACCACCGTTTTGGTCGCCACAAGGTCCGTTATGCCGCGGAACTACTCGGCCGTGCATGGGAACCACGGCGAAATCTGCGCAGCCCACGCTACACTTCATCATGGGACGATCTACCAAAGATACAGATACGTTCGTAGGGGCATCCTTCTTGCACCTAGGGTGTAACATGGATATATGGCAGAGCTTCAACAGGAAATTGAGCAGATAGTAGCCGCCGATGAAAAGAGACGCGGAGTCGAATGGAGCGTACTCGTCACCGACCCGGAACAAACTGCAGTAACCATCAACAAATCACGCGTACATGACAGCTGCAGCCTCGCCAAGCTTGCCATCATACATGCCGTAGAACTAAAAGGCCCAAACTTAGACGAAACCACAAAGTTAACCCAAGGCGATAAACGCCCGGGCGACGGATTCCTATACAACTTTCCAATAGGTTACGACATAAAGCTCAGGGATGCAGCCAGAATTATGCTTAGCGAAAGCGATAACACCGCCGCTCGTATTGTCGTACGGGCGTTGGGCGGTCCAGTCGCTGTAAACAATATCCTTAGTTCCTCTCCTCTAGATCTTCATTTGACAAGGTTAACGCCTAGCAGAGGAGATACGTATAGATACGGGGTGACCGTAGCAGGAGAAATCGCAAGGCTCATGAGACACTTAACGCAAAAGATTGATGACGAAGCACCCGTTATCGACCTTGCACGTAATGCACTACACCGCAGCAGCAGATGGTACGGACTCCGCAGGGACATCGACAAAATCAATGGAGCCGACGAGCCTTTGCGCCACTGGCGAAAACTTTTGCGTGCTGCGCATCATCTAGCTACGCCATTGCATGAACGGTTACTGCCACCGCAGCATTCCGTGTACGGACGGCTCGTTGATAGTGAATGGACATATGCCGCTAGTGCAGTGAAAGACGGTAGTTCCGATGATTCACGCCATGAAGCCGGACAAATTGGACAGTTTATTGTAGTAGCCATGAGTCAGGGGAACCAGGAACAGCCATATGGACGCCGTCATTCCTCTAATGAAGTATTCGCGAAAATCGGCAAACTCGTACGAGACGCTGGGAAATTAGACCCAACTCAGTAGTTACACCTACGTATATACAGCTATTTACATTGGCATTCATAGTCGTATGATGGGCTTATGAGTACATTATCGTTAGAACGCGAACATGAGTTAATGGAGCGCTCACCGTTCCAAGAAGCAATGCGCAGGGTCGGTGGACAGGCCAAACACGCAGGAGTGGACCTAGAGGTATACGGAATTGACGGGGCAGGGGAAGTCCTGGTGGACACGCGGGATCCCCTTAAGGACCTTGATGCCCCCATTGCAGCAGGCGTACTCAGCACTCTCGCACTCGCGCATGCAGTAGAGATTAGTGGAGCTATTATGGAGCAAGCCTTGCCCCTACGGGATGCAGACCGGCGACATAGCGGAGTTTTACGCTTCCTGCCAGCCAACCACCGAGTGACAACAGGCAAGGCCCTTGAGCTCATGCTTAGCGAGAAAGATCCTACCGCCACCAGCCATATATCTCACATGCTTGGGGGCCGCCAGAGCGTCAATGAGCTACTTGCTTCCTCACCCCTTGATCTGAAAGCAACACGCTTGCAATCAGATCGGGACACACACCTTACGTATGGCCTCACCACTATCCCAGAGAGTATGGCCCTCATGGGACACTTGCTCCGCGATGGAGAGGCTTCGCCCGCTGCGCGAATCGCTGCTTTTGCACTGCATCACAGCAGTCTGATATTTGGCCTAAGAAAAGAAATCAACAGGGCTCAACCCGTATCAGATAGAGCGACATTAGAAAAAGACCTGGAAATGCTCATGCGCTTACGACGACGTCTTGGACCTATAGATAAGAAGCGAAGGGAACGGCTCTATAACGAAAACTGCCAGGAAGCAATCTCTGAACAAGGTCACTGGCCAGCGTCCGTAGCTGCTACTATTGGCGGCAGTGACAAGGGCATGGCCTATGAACTTGCCCAAATCAAAGGGTTAACTCTATTTGTTTCGGGAAATAAGAAAGGCTATGAGGGTGCATTCGATGCGGCTCATCCTGTCGTCAAACATTTTGGCAAAATCGGCACCCTTTTAACTGGAGCAACTTTCCGTACCCAGCCTCGCCAAGTTGCGGCGGCCGCTTAAGCAACTTCGACAGTGTGATTTTCAGAGAAAGCGTGCTGAGTCGGAAGACTGATAACTTCGCGTACGCACACAATACCCGTATGATATCTACCGGCAATCAGCAAATCAGCACGCGTCTGTTCGACTGCCTGTTCTATATAATCCAGCGTCCCATGAGACAGGCGGGCAAGTGCCATCCAATGCTCCGACCCATTACCAGTGTAGCCGCTAAACATCTCTAATCTGCCCTTGCACTGTGTTGACACAACCTGGGTGTACTCTGCGGCTTCGGCGGCAATCAGCTCATTATTAGCTACAAATACTTTCTGAGTTACGAGTGCATACGCATCGGACCATACCCTGGCTGCCCGGTCTAAATGTGCATGCGAAGTTCTTCTGACGCGTGCCCGGGTATATTCGTAGCCCGCTTGGCCATCGGCCTGATATATCGCTCTCATACTTTCAGCCGGCTCATGAGCAGTAGGGGATCCGTCATCTTCCGGAAACAAGTCTCTTAAACGGGTATGCAAGGCAGCGGTTTCAGGACGAAGAGTCTCTTTCGTTAGTTTTTTATTTTTGTCGTATTGAGGGGCTGAAAAAGGAGCCTCTGGCCCAAATGCATACATCCAAAATCCCCAAAAAAATGATAGTGAAATAATGATATCGTACTTATGGCTAATTGCAATGGAGAAATAATTAGTGCCTAGTTATGGACGAATACTTGCACGTAGTGAGTTAATGTAGCCGCTTTTCACTCTTTTGAACTCGAAGCTAGAACGCACATTCATATAAGCAAGGCCTCACATTCTACGACTGGACGTCTCGCCTCTGTTATGGTAGTATCGTTTGGTCTGTTTAATGTTTTACATAAACGCACAGAACGGTCCCAATATGCACTATGCGCATAGCAATACGGTCCCATATGCTTCGCATATAAGTCCCGAATGCTCGGAATGTAAAAATATGTAAACATATTTTGTACTTCCTCCGCTTCGGTCCCATCGTCTAGCGGTTAGGACACCGGGTTCTCATCCCGGCAACAGGGGTTCGATTCCCCTTGGGATCACCAATGAAAACGCCTCAGCATAGCTGGGGCTTTTTCATTGGTCGCTTCTCGAAGAGAAGTTGAACCCCGCTAGAGGGGTGCGATAATCAAAGGCTCTCGCAGAAGCTTGCTTCGAGAAAGCTTGAAGATTCTCCCAAAGGAGCGGAGCGACGACGGATTCCCCTTGGGATCACCAAATTCGGGTAACAGATCGAGACTAATAGAATTATTAGTCTCTTTTTTATAACTACCCCTGTCAGTCAGTTCCACTTACATTTGGTATGATTAGTGCATGTCTAGTGTTGCTGCATGGCTTAGTGATCAACAGGTGCCTCTTATAAACCTTCGAGATGTGTTTATTAGTATGCAACAGCAGCTGCCTCCGGAATTGCATTTTGGCAAGTATGGATTGCAGTGCAACCTCCTGTTTTCGGATGACCATTTTGACATCGATGAATCGAGCGCTTATCAACTCGCTGGGCAAGTCATCCACTTCGCGGGTCGTCGATTCGTACAGTTGAGCTTTCAAATTAGTTTAGACCAAGATTTCAAAACCGTGTTTGATGATTTAGGCTTGTCCGACGTCATGTCCAGCTATGTACTGGCTGAGCAAACTAGTGCTGATTCTGAGAACGATATTGATATAGAGCCTGGCTTTGCTGTGTCAGACCCCGTGGCACTAGCAGCCTGCGGCGGTATTACCTGGGCAATTCAAGAATCAACTGTCGGCAAAGATATAGTCTCGGTAGCAAACGAGCAAGGCATTTACTCTAATGACGTTGCGATGCTTCTTGCATGGTTCAACGCAATCTTGGATAACACCGACAACTATCAAGCATTACTTGAACGTACTCCAACGTATTTGTTCTCAATTCTGTTTGATGCCCGAGAAGGTGATCTAAGGATGGTCGGATTACGCCAAAATGAGCGAGAAAACGGTGATAATTCGCCGTACGAACATCTCTGGTATGTGCGGCAGCCAGGCTTCGTCGGCATGGCTCGAACAAAAGAAGCTACCCAAAAATTATTGGCGAGCGAACAAGGAGTACAACCTGTACAAGTAGGTAATCAGACGCCTGCGGTATTCAAAGCCTCAGATTTATAATTCGACAGCCTGCGCCATCGTACAATCTCATCGCAGACAAGGTTCCACTCCGTTTGTAATAGGGTCACCAGAAGAGAATTACAGATTAGAGTTAACACCTAGATTTCAATAAGTGATGTCAGGTGCTTTTTCTTATCTGTTAAATAGTTAGATTCATCTAAGTCTATCTGGTATAGAATATGAGCAGTGATTAAGTTTATATATTTTGATGTCGGCGGCGTAGCCATTAGTGACTTTAGCGGAACTGATGAGTGGAGCAATTTAAAAGCCGAGCTGGGCGTCACACCTGAAATGGACGCCGAGTTTATGAAAGTATGGTACCCATACGAACATGAAGTGCTTGTCGGCAGAAATATAGAAACGCTTTTACCTATATTTCGTCAGAAGTTTGGGCTCGATATTCCCGAAGATTATTCGCTACTAAATGGTTTTGTGTCTCGATTTACAGCCAATATGCCAATTTGGTCGATTATTGAAAAAGTTAAAGAAAAGAATCGGGTTGGATTGTTGACTAACATGTACCCCGATATGCTCAAAGCAATTGAGCAAAAAGGCATACTACCACCAGTTGAATGGGATGTAA
>JAQGGX010000056.1 GCA_028289075.1 Candidatus Saccharimonadota bacterium
GACAAAGCGAGTAACCCAGGATCTGCACGAAATGGGCTTCAACACAGCTATAGCTGCACTTATGGAGCTCGTAAATGAGCTGTACAAGTTGAAGCTAACAGTACCGATGGGTACCGACACATGGAATGAGGCGCTTACGACGCTCGTGAAATTGATCGCGCCATTTGCCCCTCACATCACCGAAGAGCTCTGGCAGCAATTAGGCCACGAGGGTTCAGTGCACACGAGCGATTGGCCGACCTGGGATGATTCGGTGCTCGTCAGCGACACTATTACGGTTGTCGTCCAAGTGAATGGCAAGTTGCGCGGTGAAGTCAGCGTAGGTGCTGACGCCACTGAGGACGCGATTATTGCAGCTGCCAAGGAAAATACCAAGGCAAAAGTCTACTTAGACGGCAAAGACATCCGAAAAGCCATCTATGTTCCCGGCAAGCTGGTTAACTTCGTCGTATAGCCGAAGTACTACAGCGAAATAAAATAGCAATAAAGTAAATACTCTCCTTGTGTTTTTCACCGATATACGGTAGGCTAAGGATAAGTTTATAAGTATAACAGCCAAAGGAGTGCTGATTAGTCATGGGAAAACCCAAGAAGCGAACATCTCCACGTCGTACAGGTACGCGTCGAAGCCATCTCGTGCTTAAACTAGCTCGAGCCGTAAATGCGAAGTCTCCAATCAAAGCCTTCACTACTCGCCGCGAAACCGGCAAAAAAGCATAAGAGCCTCACGAGCTTAGTATCGTATACTGGTACTAGTTAAAGTTAGGGAATTAACAATATGGCATCCAACCGTCACCTCGGTCGTATCATTGCGCTGCAAACCTTGTATGAACAAGAATTCCGTATTGAGTGCAACGATAAAGATCTTGACCTTACTCAGGTTCTAGATCGAAACATTGCTCGCTATAAGGATATGGTCGAAGACCGTGATTTCATCATACGATTGGTGAACGGTGTCGACGAAAGGCACGATGATCTCGATGCTATATTGCAGCCGGTTGCACCAGAGTGGCCGATCAGCCAGATCGCCCGGATGGATCGTATTGTGCTTCGTATCGGAACATACGAACTTATCTACGAAAAAGATGTGCCGCCCAAGGTGGTTATCAATGAGGCTGTTGAACTTGCCAAAGCATTCGGAGGTGATAACTCCAGTAAGTTCATCAACGGTGTACTTGGTACGGTGCTTCGGCAGGTAGAAGAGAAGGCAGCCCTCGACGAATCAGACAAGGCAAAGAAAGCATAGGTTTGTAGGATGAAACGTCCAAAACCACTACAAGAATTCAAAAAATTCGTCGCAAAGCGGCGTCCAGCAATTAGCGAGGTTGTGCGTGAGCCAACCGCCGGCGGTATTATTTTTCGCCGTAACCAGCAAACCAAAGCATTAGAGATATTGCTCATTCAGGATGCCAAGAACCGTTGGACGATTCCGAAGGGCCACATCGAAGAAGGTGAATCTTCTAAGCAAACCGCCGAACGCGAAATCCGCGAAGAAACGGGATTGCAAGAAATGAAGGTTATGAATTGGCTGGGTAAGATTAATTTCCGTTACCGCCGTGCTTCGAGCTTAGTGCTCATGACGACGGAGATCTTTTTGGTGCAGGCGCTTGGTAAGACCGATGAATTAAATCCCGAAGACTGGATGAACGGCATCAAGTGGTTCCCAGCTACCGAAGCACTGGATAAGATAGAATATGAAGACATTGGTAAAATTATACTGTTAGGACTGAAAAAAATTCGCCATGCAGGACTTTAGCGCATATCAAGCATTTGCAACAGAAAAATTAGGCAATACTTTCACGAATCCGGAACTGCTTGTTACGGCTTTCACGCACCGTTCGTATGTGAATGAACACCGCAAAACAGCCAAGGAGCACAACGAACGCCTTGAATTCTTGGGTGATGCAGTACTCGAATTGGTTGTCACTGAACATTTGTACGGCAAATACAATGATCCTGAAGGCATTTTGACTAACTGGCGGAGTGCCTTAGTCCGTACCGAAAGCATTAGTGCAGCAGCCAACACTCATGGCTTTGAGCCACTGCTTCGTCTCAGTCGCGGTGAAAAGCGCGGTACTATTCGTGCACGTGCCCAGATTTTGGCGAACGCTTATGAAGCGGTCGTCGGTGCACTGTACCTGGATCAAGGGTACGATGCTGCCAAGCGATTTATCGAAACAAGCTTGCTCGTAACATTCGATGAAATTCTCAAAACCGGTTCATGGATGGACCCAAAGTCGCATTTGCAGGAGATCGTTCAGAGTAAAGACGGTTTTACGCCGCAGTACAAAGTGCTCGAAGAAGAAGGTCCTGACCACGAAAAAACCTTTACTGTTGGTGTCTACGTTGACGGCGAGTTAAAGGGACAGGGCGTGGGCCCCAGCAAGCAGGCCGGGCAGGTCGCAGCAGCTGAAGCCGCACTAAAACACTATCAAAATTAGTCAGAAATTATTCTAAGTTGACAACAGGGGTGATTGCCTGTAGAATTACCTAGATTGTTTCAATTTCTAATCTTTTGGGAAAGAGAGCCAGAGAAAAAATTTTATGTTAGCTATTCGTTTGCAACGCACCGGTCGTAAAGGTCACGCACAATTTCGCGTGGTAGTTCAAGAATCACGTCTTACTCCATCAAGCGGTCGTGTAGTTGCTTCATTGGGCCACTACAACCCACACGCAAAAACAACTGTAATCGACAAAGAAAAGGCTGCTACTTACCTCGGTAATGGCGCACAGCCATCTGAGCGTGTTGCTCGTCTCCTTCAGTCTGAAGGCGTTGAGCTTCCTAGTTGGGTCAAGATCACCCAAGGTGCAACTCGTGCAGTTCGTCACCCAGAGAAGCTTCGCAAGAACCAGCCAAAGCAAGAAGCTGTCGTCGAAGAGGCTCCAGCTGCTGAGGCACCTGCAGAAGAAGCCGAAGCTTAGACTTTTCCCAGAGATAAACCAAAAAGCGTCCAATATCCCGGACGCTTTTTTATTTTTCGCTCAAGCGCTTTGCTATAATAGGTACACAGACAGTAATCGGAGGAGTGACCGCTCATGAGTACAATAGATCAGCAATTTGTAGAATACATTGTCAAATCACTAGTAAGTAATCCGGACGGAGTCATTGTAGAACGTCGCATCGATGAAAAAGGCGTGTTACTCGAACTTACCGTTGACCAGGAAGACCTCGGACGTGTTATAGGTAAGCGCGGTGCTACCGCCCAGAGTCTCCGCACCTTACTTCGCGCACTCGGCACTAAGAATGATGCTCGCTACAACCTTAAGATTGTAGACACCAGCGATGGTACCCACACGGGTGCTCCATCAAGTGGTTCTCAGTCAGGTTCATCTTCATCGCAAAACGACGATGACAGCACCCAAGACGACACTCAGGGTAGCAGCATGGTCACTAAGACCCGTAAAGAGCTCGAAGATTTAGACGACTTGGACGTGTAAAACACGAGGGAACCGGGATAGGCCTCGTCGCGCGCGGCACAGGATATCTGCGCTCCGATTGTTTCTCCTAGCTGAAAGATAGATTACCCCTTACTGGATTAGGGGTAATTTTGTTTGAGTGATTGGGTATCAAAATGCTTATGATTATTGTTGTAAAAAGTTGCGAAGCATTGCGTTAAGAGAGAAACGGAGGTATAGTCATAAGCACATTCGGCTGAAACCTTCAGCGACTAAGGAAACAAACAAAAATATCAAAAAGCTCTGCGAGCCATTCGCAAGAATGGGAGCTTTATGTGACAGAATGACCCGGTCGGCGACTGGGTCTTTTTGTTTACCCGATTTTATGTTATAACTATATCTTATGTCTCATGAAACACGTGCC
>JAQGGX010000061.1 GCA_028289075.1 Candidatus Saccharimonadota bacterium
GTACTATTCCGTACCTACGAGTATAGAGGGATACAGCGATGTGAAGGAAGTGTCTGCTAACAGTTATAGTGTTATTTTTCGACGGGATAATGGCGATGTATATCTATGGGGCTTTCTTTTTCCAGAAGTAGTTGGTGACCCTCCACTCGTACCTACTAGGCAACATCCCTACACCCAGCCCGTAAAGATGCAAGGCCTAAGCTTGGTAGAGTCTATCGACGCTCGTGGCTCAGGAGGAGTAGCTCGTCTAGAGAATGGCGATCTCTATGGGTGGTATTCCTATATATATTCTCCTGATGGTGGAAGGATGATAATGGCACCAGTTTTTATAGGTAATATTGGGAACTACAAGTACACGGCTGCTTTAGATTCGGCAGTTATTATTGGGGAGCCAACTACTCCTTCAGACGAGGTTGCTCCAGTGGTGATGGGAGTGCCGGATAGGATGGCAAATGGGGCTGGATGGTACAAAGCACCAGTCATGATTAATTGGTCGGCAACTGATCCAGAGCCATCATCTGGCGCTCCAAGCGTGCCAGCGCCAACAGTTGCGAATCTGGAAGGTGAGCACGTGTATACTTCCGGGGAGTCATGTGACCCGGCAGGTAATTGCGCGACTGGAACGTATACTGTAAAGCTTGATACTGTGTTGCCAGCAGGTGCATTTGGCGGGAACTCTCAATTAGTACTACGATTCCTAGGCCAAACAATTTCCGGCTCTTCAAGTGACGTAACGTCTGGAGTAGAGAAGGTTGCGCTGACAGCAGGGAATACGACATTATCAAGCGATCCTAATGGTGGCATCACCCTCAGCTGTGACACGGCGAAGACAAGTTGTACTTGGACGGCAGACAGAACAAGGCTGCCAGCTGGGGCACAAACCTATACGCTGACGGTGACTGATATGGCTGGAAACGTCTATACGACTACTCGCCAATACATAGTGCTCTAGTACCCAACAGAGAGGCGTTTGGGGGATGGTAGTTAACGAGCTATAATACTACTAAATATGAGGGGTAAGAGTACGGACGGATTCTGGTTGAATGATCCTGAATGGGAGGATCTGCGTCAGCGTGTCGACAACACACCATCACGCAAGCAGCATCCAAAGGCGCAGCCAAGGCCTGCCCAAAAAACTCCGGCCAAAGTATCTGACGTAGCTCCAACGGAATCCAAGAAGGTCCAGGTCTCTATCAACGTCAGTGTGCCTCAGGTACGGCTGCCAAAGCTGAAGCTGAGCCGTATGCAGCTACGGATTGGTATTGCTGCAGTTGTAGTCATAGCTGTTGGGGGAGTGGGAGCTAAAGTCATCCCAGGGGTCGTCAATAAGGACAAGCCACAAGTCGCAGGCGCAACCGATATGCCCAAGGAGCCAGACTTTAAGACGGTACTTCCTGAAGGTAAGAAAGACCAGACTAAAGACGGTAGGGTAGGGTATGACCCAAAGCGCAGGGTAGTGAGCTTTGCCGACACTCTGGACAATACGGAAATCACTGTCAGTCAACAGCCTTTACCTGAAGCTTTCAAAAAGGACCCGGATGCCGAAGTAAAGAAAGTAGCAGAAGGATTTGCTGCAAATGAAGTTATTAATGAATCTAGCCCTAAGGCATACCTCGGAACATCAGAAAAAGGCCCACAATCAGTCGTATTCCATAAAAACGGTTTACTCGTCTTTATATACTCTACTCGTCAAGTAGAAAAGAGTGCATGGGCAGAGTACATAACTAAGCTTCAGTAGATACTGGGGTACTGGTATCAAATGGCTAGTATTATAATAACTATATAATCTATAGTTCAGCTTGTAAAGTTTTCCACAACAACAGGGGTAAAAACCCTTTACAATGCTCCCCAGAGGTCTACACTAGTAACTAGATCTACAAAAACAAAAATTAGATCAAAACAAAAATAAAAAACAAAAACTAGGAGCACCGATGATTGCTGGCATTCGCCACATCATTGTGCGACACCTGTCGTACGGAAATAACATAACCCGTAACCTCAAACTGTTGGGGTTAGGGGTTTTGTTGGTTCTATTCTCGGGAATATTTTCTTATACGCGCGCGGATATATATAACACGCGCGTATATGCAGCAGCTGCTACAAACCTGAACTTTCAGGCTCGCTTGCAGTCAAACACCGGTGCGGTTGTTGCTGACGGCAACTACTCGATCGAGTTCAAACTCTACTCAGCAGGCACGGGTGGAACTGCCCAGTGGACTGAAACCCAAAGTACGATTGCAGTGAAGGGCGGTTACCTGAGCGTTCACCTTGGCAGTGTCAGCGCATTCCCAAGCACCATCGACTGGTCACAGGAGCAGTGGCTGACCATGAACGTCAACGCTGATGGGGAGATGAACCCTCGCCTCAAGCTCACAGCCGTGCCATTTGCATTCCGGGCTGGTCAGGCTGATGGCATCACGAACGGCGCAACCAAACTGACAGCTGACGAATTGCTGCAAAAAGCCCCGCTCGATTTGCAAGCGCTGGCTAGCAGCGTTGCCGGACTCCGCTTCGACCAAACAGGCAGCGGGGGACTGATCCAGCTGCGGGGTGACGGGAATGACGCCTTCACCGTGTCGAAAGCGGGAGGAGGCTATTTCCGGGGAAGCCTGGACATAGACGGCTCCGTCCTTGATGTGGGAGCGGCGGCGACAAGCGGAGCACTGGTGCTCCATGATAGTTCCGGCTACTCAGGAACATTCCAGACAACAACACTAGCAGGTAACAGAACCTATACCTTCCCCGACGCTTCGGGGACTGTTTGTTTAACGACCACTTGTCCGGGTGCGGCTAACGGTTTCGGCCAAGACGGCAATTCATTTAGTGGTCTTGCGACGCTCGGAACGAACGACAATAACGCTCTCGCATTTGAAACCTTCGGCACAACCAAGATGACAATCTTAGCCTCCGGCAATGTCGGGATTGGTGAAGCGAACCCAGGTGCACTATTCTCGGTTGGGTCCGGTTCAGCATTCCAGATTGATAATAGTGGTAACATAACGGCAATTGGCTCCACCGTGACACGAAATGGCAGCCTGACGTTTGATCTCGGTAACGCGAGCGCAACAGCCTTGACGCTAACAAATACCGGAGCAGGAACGGCAAGTCTCAACATTGCAGAAGGCGGCCTGCAGCTCGCCGGTACATCGAGGATTACGAATTCCGGTGGACTTGAGAATATTACTGGTTACACCCAAAGCTCGGGTGACTTTGCGATGAGCGGCAGCGGCACCTTTGGCACGGGTACGGGCAGCGTCAGCCTCAATGGCAACACAACCGTCGCATCCGGCAAGACACTTGCAGTACTCGGAGCCACGTCAATTACACCGAGCGGAGCAAATGAAGTTGCCATGACGATTAACGGTACAAGCGGTACAGCTGCCACTGCGCTCAATGTAGTTCAGACGGGTGATGCGGCAAACATTGTGATGAGCAACAGTGCCCGAACCAGTGGCGCACTCGTTAGCCTGACGCAGTCGAACTCAGCATTTACCGGAACGGGATTGGTGCTCAACTTTGCCAGCGGTAGCGGCAGCTTTGCTTCGGGTAACTTCCTCGACTTCCAGGTAAATGGTGCAAGCAAGTTCCGGGTGGATAATACTGGTGCATTGGAAATGAAGAGCGATAGTGCAGCGGCGTTGGTCGTGAAAGACGCGACTGGCAATACGAGCTTCTTTACAGTAAATACGACTGGCAATATTGTGCAGGTCGGTTCAGCGACGGGCGATTCCACTGCGATGCTCTTTATACTGGATAGCAAGAATACAGCCGGCGATCCGACCGGCGTGAACGGTGCCAGCTACTATAACGCAAGCAATAATAAGTTCAGGTGTTATGAAGGTGGTAACTGGAAGAACTGTATAACGGCATCGTCAGTATTTAAGTCCGCTGATCAGGTGGTTACTAATAACGCGACCTTCCAGAGCGATTCGGACCTATCCTTTAATATGGAAGCGAACGCTACCTATACCTTTGATGGGATTATTAACTTCAACGCTACCAGTGCGGTGGCTGGGTATAAGTTGACCTTTACGGTTCCATCTGGAGCTAGCATGTCGATTGCTGCATACAATCCAACCAGTGGCACGGCAATGTCGACCTGTAATATGAGTACATCGGGCGAAACCTGTACCGTCACCATAACGGCGGGCATCAGGGGTAATATCCGCATCTCGGGTTATGTAGCCAACGGTGCTAACAGTGGTAATACGCAATTCCAGTTTGCACAGAATACAGCGGTAGCGGCACAGTCGGTTACGGTCTACAAGGGCAGTTCGATCAATTACCAACGTACTGATCCATAGAATACCTCCTATCCCCTTGAGGTCACCGTTTACTGTGAGCCCTAATAATGGTAGGCTTATGGTTAGAAAAGAGTAGGTGATACAAAAAATGAGTCAGGTCATTGCCGTTTTGAATCAGAAGGGGGGAGTGGGCAAAACTACCTCTGCTGTTAATGTGGCCGCGTACTTGGCAAAAGAAGGCAAGAGCGTGCTCATTGTAGACTTTGACCCACAGGGCAATGCTACCAGCGGTCTTGGTATTGATAAGCATAGTTTAGAAAGTACTATTTATGATGTGCTGTTCGATAACGCCAATACTGAAGCGGTCATAAAAGAAACATCAATTGCCGGGCTGTACATACTGCCAGCCAATGCGAGCTTAGCTAATGCGGAAGTTCATTTAGTCGATCAACTCCAAAGGGAACTAAAGCTTAAGAAAGCACTCCAGAACCTTAATTATGATTTCATCCTTATTGACTGTCCGCCAGCACTTGGACTGCTGACTGTGAACGCGCTTGCCGCTAGTGACTTGCTACTCATTCCGGTACAGGCTGAGTACTACGCGCTTGAAGGATTGAGCCAGCTACTCAGTGTGGTGCAGCAGGTAAAGCAAGGGCTGAACACAAACCTTGAACTACTTGGTGTGGTTGTGACTATGTATGACAGTCGAACAAGTTTGTCCGACCAGGTATACAAAGAACTGACTCGCTACTTTGAGGACAAAGTGTTTAAGACGATTATTCCGCGTAATGTTCGACTAGCAGAAGCTCCCAGCCATGGGAAGTCAATCGTTGAGCATGATAAGTGGTCAAAGGGAGCAAGGGCGTATAAGCAGCTGACGAAGGAGGTACTGAAGCGTGTCTAAACCAAAATCCGGCCTTGGAAAAGGCTTTGATTCACTTATTCCTGCCAGCTTTGACAGGGGTATACTGAACGATACATCAGAGCGAGTACAAAAATTGTTCATTAAAGATATTCAACCGAACGCTGAACAACCACGGCGTTACTTTGATGAACAAGCTTTGCATGAACTGAGTAGTTCTATAAAACGATTCGGTATTTTGCAACCACTTATTGTCACCCCAGGCAAGCAGGGCAGTTATAACTTAGTTGCAGGTGAGCGCCGCTGGCGCGCAGCCCAAGAAGCCGGGCTAACACAGGTACCGGCGATTGTCCGCAATGAGAAAGAGCTGGAACAGCTTGAGATATCACTGATAGAGAATGTACAGCGCGTGGACTTGTCTCCGCTGGAGCAAGCGGTCTCGATAGAGAAGCTGCATGTGCAGTTTAACCTTAGTTATAAAGAAATAGCGGAGCGTCTGGGTAAGGCTGTATCGACGGTAAACATTATTGTGCGACTACTCAATTTACCGGAAGAAGCGATTGTGGCCCTACGCCAATCCAAAATTTCTGAAGGTCATGCGCGCGCAATTCTTGCATTGAAGGACCAGCCAAAGCAGCAACTAACCTTGCTGGAATCTATAAAAAAATATGGTTGGTCAGTACGACAGGCCGAACAATTTGTAGCAAGCTGCAAACAAGGCGCTACCGAAAAGTCTAAAATTGTTCAGCGCATGGCTGAATCAACCCCTGAAACAGAACGCTTGAGTAAGTTATTTGCGTCTACTGTCAGCCTGAAGCGCACTGCACGTGGCGGCCGAATAGAAATTCACTTCAAGTCAGAAGACGAGCTCAAAAAAATATTTGACCAGTTTAATTCACTGTAACAATTTTTGTCTCGCCAGTGACCAGATTGTATGTACTAACTTGTGCTGTGAAACGTGCTAGAACGTTTCGGCTTTATTGAGCGGGAAGATGCGGGCAACAAGCTTGCCGACGACATCGTTCGATGGAATGGTTCCGAACACGCGTGAATCAAGCGAATTCACACGGTTATCGCCACACACGAATAATTCGCCTTCAGGAACCGTGATATCAACATTGCCGTTTGTCGTTTTAATGACAGATGCATATTCAGGGTTGAGGTCAGGGTTGAGCCCATTTGGATTTTCTGCATTATATACTGTCACGATTCCATCGCGGACAACAACTCGATCACCTGGAACCCCAATAACGCGCTTGATGAGTTGTTTGTCTCCGGCACCGTTCTGATCGAACAGTCCTTTTTTGACGAAGACGATAATGTCGCCACGTGCAGGAATGTAGTGGTTGTCAGTGATACGCGCAATGGTGCGTGGGACTTTCCATACGATTAACCTATCTTTGTTGGAAAGGGTGGTCTCCATGCTTGGACCATCGACTTCATAGGACTGAAATACGAAGTTTATAAGTAATAATGCAATAACTGGTGCGGCGATAAGCACTAAGACAGTAGAAAGAACGCTTTTCCATCCTTCTGGTTGTTTTCGTGCGGATCCAATGGTCGTCTGGGGTGGTATGGAATTTGGAGTGTTTTGGCCGCTTGGCTGTGGTATAGTAGGCAACTGCTGCATATCAGCCTTTCACTATAACGTACTTTGCAGCATTCCGCACGTGTTTAACAAAACTATATAAGCGGTTATACTATGGTGCAGGTTCATGAATAAATTTGATAACAACAGAAACAAGAAGCCTCGGGGCGCTGTAGACGGCTTCATTGGCGGTGGGAATTCGGGTTCACGGAATCCTGTTAAGAAAACCCAAGTTTATCAACCTCGTACCGTTGCTTCGAACACCTCCTTGGGCAATTTCGGTAATACTGACGGCTTTCATGGCAAGAGCTCGTCCAACATAAAAGCTGGCACTCATCCATTAGGTCGACAGTCCTTGCGGGATGGTACGACTGGTCAAATTGCGCTGGACATGCCGGCTGCATCGGCCCGCTCCAAGCGTGGTACGCAGATTAAGAAACCATTCTGGAAAAATATTGGTGCTAAAAAAGCTGCCATAGCGCTACTTCTTGTCATTTTGATAGGCGGTGGCTTTTTGTTTGGCAATGCTTATTTGAAAGCTAGGCAAGTTCTGAAGGGCGGCGGCGGCGCTGCGGCATTGGAAGGCAACGTTGACCCATCTAAACTGCGCGGCGAAGGTGACGGACGCGTTAATATACTCATGCTGGGTAAAGGCGGCGCTGGACATGAAGGTGCAGATTTGACCGATACGTTACTCATAGTCAGCATCGATCCGGTCCAGAAAGAAGCAGCGATCCTCAGCATTCCAAGAGACTTTTATGTAAAGACGACTGATCATGGTTCTATGAAGATCAACGCTGTGTATGCAATGGCGAAGAATGAAGTTCTAAGTGGCAAAAAGACCAGTGACCAAAAGAGTCGAGCTGAAGACGCAGGCTTTAAGGCGGTAGAGAAGACCATAGAGCAAACCATCGGCATCCCTATCCACTACCACTCAATGGTTGACTTCGAAGGGTTCAAGAAAGCTATTGATACAGTTGGAGGCGTAGATATTAATGTCACGACGGCCGTATCAGAACAAATGCGCATTGATGGGCGAAATTATAAGCTCGACGTAAAGACCGGTCAGCAGCACTTTGATGGCTTCCGTGCACTTGCATATTCCCGGTCGCGCCATACGAGCGCACGCGGAGACTTTGATCGCTCAGAGCGGCAGCGAGCAATTATGGTTGCCCTCAAAGACAAGACACTCTCGCTCGGAACACTTGGTAACCCAATGAAGATCAATCAATTGATCAATGAGTTTGGTGGCCACGTCCAGACCAATCTAAGCGTTGATGAACTACTTGCTGTTTACGGCGTTATGAAGCAGATAGACAACAGTAAGATACAGTCGATTGGTTTGGCTGATCCGCCAAATATTTTAGTAACGACCACCAACCTTAATGGACAGTCAGTCGTTATCCCGAAGGCCGGACTTAATAACTACAAGGAAATTCAGAACTATATTCGCAATAAGCTAAGAGATGGGTATCTCGCGAATGAGAACGCCTCGGTTGCGATCTATAACGGTACGTACACGGCAGGCTTGGCTGCACGGACCGCAGAGGAGCTCAAATCTTATGGCTATAACGTGACCACGGTAGCTGATGCTCCTAATAAGGGTTATAGCGCTACGACAATTGTTGACCTCCGTAATGGCAGCAAGAAATACACGCGTCGTTATCTGGAGCAACGCTTCAAGACGTCTATGACCTCAAACATTCCTGACACATCAATTGCTGCAGGTAGCGCAGACTTTGTTATAATACTGGGACAGAATGAAGTCAGTCGCCTCGAAGATTAAACCAACCAGTGGGTTCTCCCACATATTCCATCAATTCTTGATGCTACTGCTACCGCTATTGGTATTTATTTTGGTGCGTATGCATTTTGTACAAATGGCAGCAGCGTTAATCCTTCTCAGTAAGTGGCGCATGCTCGCAGTTCGCCCACGCTACTGGTTGAGTAATATTCGTGCCAACGCTGTTGATATTACTGTAGGACTGTCGCTCTTAATCTTTATGGCGCACAGTAGTAGTGGTTCTTGGCAGATGGTCTGGATGATCGCCTACGCTGCATGGCTACTCGTTATTAAACCCGGTTCAAGCGTCGCCAAGATCTCACTGCAGGCGCTTGTTAGCCAGGTTGTCGGGCTTATGGCGCTGTTTATTGCGTGGGGGGATGCTCCGCTCCTCATTCTCGTTGTGCTCGCTTGGGCGGTGTCTTATATTTCTGCCCGTCACTTCTTTAGTAATTTTGATGAGCCGTATACCGCATTGTTTTCCCAGGCATGGGGATATTTCGCTGGCGCGGTAACATGGATACTGGGGCACTGGTTGCTATTCTATGGATCAGTATCGCAACCAACTTTGCTATTGTCGGTTGTTGGTTTCGGCCTTGGAGGTCTATACTATTTAGATCAGAAGGACCGGCTTTCACCGTTATTACGCCGTCAGTTTGTGTTTATTATGGTAGCAATTGTGATTGTTGTCTTAGCCTTCTCTGACTGGGGCGATAAGACTATTTAAAAGAGGGAGGGGATGTACTCATGACTGATCAACCAGAAATTGATACGAACGTGCCGAAAGAACCTACAAGCACCAAACGAGTCGCGGGTTTAAGTGTGCCGAATAAAGCATTGGTGCGTGTTGCTGCTTTTATTATTTTGACAGTTTCGCTCGGTTTCCTGGGCGGATGGCTCGGAGCCAACAGCCGTGATCACCAGAGTAGTGCTTCCAAAGACCGCGTTGCGCAGCAGCAGGTTATCTCCAACGAAAGCGAACTTATTAGTAGTCTTGCTACCGAAGTTGGCCCAAGCGTAGTTTCGGTGAATGTGACGAGTCAGGCACAGGCGACTGACTTCTTTGGATTCAGTAGACAGCAGCAAGAGCAAAGCGCGGGCACGGGCTTTATCTTGAGCAAAGACGGCTATATCATTACAAATCGACACGTAGTGCCTGCGGGTGTTACGAACGTTAGCATTACGCTATCGGATGGTACTGAGTTGACCGATGTTCAAGTGGTCGGCCGTACCAACGAAAGCGACCCGCTTGATGTTGCATTCTTAAAGGTGAAGGACAAGAAGGGCAAAGAGCTAACTCCTGCTAAGATCGGTGACTCCAGTAAGATGAAAGTAGGAGACAAAGTGATTGCTATCGGCAATGCGCTTGGTCAGTTTCAGAATTCTGTAACCGCTGGAATCCTCTCGGGCTTTGGGCGAAGTGTAGAGGCTCAGGATGCTAAC
>JAQGGX010000074.1 GCA_028289075.1 Candidatus Saccharimonadota bacterium
TCGCAAATCGGTGGGTTGGCATCGCGCGACACGCTCATGCCCGGATTTCTTTGCATCACTCTGAAGTATTCTGTTCGTGACTCGTCTGAAATTAACCATCCAAGAATCTCGTTTCGAACTACGATACGCTGTCATAACTGCCAAACGATCCCGCTGCATACTACGGTATGCTTCCATGTCTGCTTTTGTCGGCTTAGAAAAATCAATGATTCCTCCGAAATTATTCATGGCAATCATATCCACAAGCTTGTCGTCCTCATCATTACGAGTAAGCGGACGTTCCCATTCTATTTGTTTCAGTTCATTATTTTTATCTAGGCCGATCCTTTGTTTCCAGGTTGAGCCATCACAGCTTACGAAAAAGTGAGTATAGTGGCGAGCTTTGCCACGCTCATCGTGTTCAAGCACAAAGAGTTGAGAACGAGCCTCACTCTCACCCTCACCGCACAGAAGACTTATTTGGTACTGAGCTTCGGTATGCGTTGCTACAAGCAATCCATCGACTCTGAAGAAATTTTGCGCAGTCTCCTCAACTGACCATTGCCCAGCTCCCCGAACTGCTTCATCAAATCCAATATTTATTTCGTTTATTTGTTCTTTGTTACCTGCCATATTACTAAAAATTATATAGCAATAGTAGTATGAACGTAAGATGAATTTTGTTAATTATGTGACTTTTGTGAGATTTCTCGCTGACTAAAGGAGCGTAACTCTGACAAGTGGCTTGAAAGTCTGCTTGTCTACCATGTTCACTATATACTGAGTGGCATAATTTGGACGTGACGTTCGGATTAAACCTGGCGGATGTAGTTCAAGCTGCCCCGATCCTATCCATGTCACACTACCGACGACATCAAAGAGCCCCGTTATAGTGTCTACTTCCTTACTTCGACGCCAGCCGTTAGAGCCGTGATATCTATTTATCTCAATGGGCTTTGTACCATCGGTAGTTGCCGTTACCTCTACTCTGCTGCCGCTCAAAGCTAGTAAATTACTGCTTAAAATATTCCCCGCTTGCCCTATTCGTGCATCAACGATTCGGAGATCGTCCTCTGCAAAGGCAAGTCGTAACAGGTACTTTCCAAGTTCGGTCTGTTGGGCAGTATCCAACGACTCATAGTCAGGATATCTGCGAGGGTCAGACCGCTCACCTTGGAATTCTTTAACCCAATCAGCATCGCGGGCATATACCGCGCTCTGGGCGCTGGCTCTTTCTTGCCCAAGCCGAGCTAAATCTACGTATTGCGCTACGATTTGATCACCTACATCAACCAATGGCCCAGTTTCCAGTGTCTGCGCTCCGCTCATACTTGCCTCCTGTTTAGCTTACTTTGCAGTATGAAGTTACAAAGTAGTTTGTCAAGCGATCGCAATGACTGCTGATTCGATCTTGGATTTTACTTGGTTAACCTTCGTACTTAGAATTTTGGACGGGACTTTGTATTCACGCAGTTTATTAATATTAGTTACCTTGCGTGCGTGAATATCGTTTAGATTCTCGTGAATTTTAATAAGTGCTAACAGCTCTAGGCATTTTTCATAATGGTCGGCCGTGTAGCTCTTCATTCTGTCTGCCATAGACAGAGTTGTTTCTATATTCAGAATCGTAACGTGCGGATTAACATCATCTTTATGACTGTTCATACGTGACTTCATAAGCTCTTCCCGAAAGACTTTATAAAAATCGTTGAGCTCACGGATGCTTGAGTTTATCAGCTCCGCGTTGAGTTGCAGTGTCACTGCTTTGTTCGTGAGCTGTCGTGAAATCAGCCCGCCAGAAGCATCCTTGGCGTGAGTGAGGTTGTCGGGCAAGTTCATGAACTGTGTACCGTTTTGAAGATGTTTCTGCCACTCGTTCAGGATGTTGATGTTTTTCTTTGCCTTGATGGCAACCTCGGTAAGGTTTGTCTCCAGAATAAAAAGCGAGTCTTGATAATTCTCTAACTTGATTTGTTTATTAATGGCACGGCCTCGGAGTGATGAAAAGATATATGCGAGGAGACTACCTAGCAATGCCCCTGCAAAGGCCGAGACAATAGCAGCAACTGCTGCCTTAGAGAACATAAGTCCTTGTAATTTTGCTCATACGTACCAGCATACCACCAAACACAAGCGCATATCATTGATTTAAATATATCTACACATAACACCTTGAAATAAGTGGAAAAATCTAGTTTTTGTGCCGCGAACCAGGCTTCCATGACACGCCCATAATGAAGGGTGCAAAGATATCATCTTCTATCTGAATGATAAGCTTTTCAAGCTCTTCTGCGGTTGGATTAACGATCCCTGCTAAGCAGATTGTAGCAGATAAGACCAATCTGGACTTGCACAACATCAACTAAAAACGGACCAGGCTATGAACAGCCAGGCTACCAAGTAGCCCATTTCCTTGGACAATATTTACTACTGATTCACTGCTCTGTAGTCTTTTAACTAAATTCTTTTTGAAAAGAGTCCAGGTGTCATGTGTTGCTTGGCCAAGCTTTCGTTGACGTAAATCAGAAGCGATACGACTCTTATCTAAATTAGCAAGTTCCTGCCCAAAATCAAGCCATGGACCGAAGATCTCATCGTAATCCCTCGGGTCAACATCAGATACCATGCGCGCGACTTCTACTAAATGACTGAGTTTAGGGCCTTTGTCTTTTTCTTTTGCGCCGGACGGTAAACGAGTTAAGTACGATAGCATGTGTGCAGCTGGGTTAAGTACCGTTACAGAATGATCTGGATCAAGCTCTATTCTCCACGGTTCCACGGCATCCCAGGACAGGGGTTGTCGAATATGATCATAAAACAGCGACAATCCGCCCTCACTGTCTACAATCTGTTTTGCGTATAGCTGCGGCATGTGTAGTTTTTTGTGACCCTGGATGTCTTCTCGGAGGATAGAGAATAAACCGACAGGTACGCGGGTAATTAAACTTCCGAGAACACGGCCAGCCTGCTTAATTCTTTTAGGGTCTGCGTTATACGCAATTACGTCTATGTCACGAATCGTACCGTTAACCCTGACAGCCGGTATGTTCGGGGCTACATCCAGTACAATAGCCTTGTTTTCTGTATCAATATTCGCTTCGTTAACACCCACGAGCGCATCAGTAACAAAACCACCGACAATACGGTGATCGAGTTCGTATTCTCTACAAACTTGTTCTGTCACTGTTGCTGCATGTAAAAGTTCGTCCGAGACAGCTGTTTCACTTCGAGATATGCTTGCAATACTCATAATTTATGTTCATTGTATACTTTTAACAGCTATTTACAAGTGAAGTCAGCTTTACGTACCGTAAACTGTCATTTTTATATCATATAATGAATATCGTAAGCATTTTGAAAGCACAAACCTCTTTGAATTACGGAAGTTAATTTTGAGTGCGCCTCTACCTCCTCCGCCTCCCCCGGCAACTTTCTCTAGCACTATCTACCACTCAGTTATGCTGACATACAAATTATTTAGTATGTTATTCTGTAGAAAATGGATGAATTTTTTAAATCAGTCGCAGAAGCTATTCGTAAAAGAGCTACGACTGCATTTCTAGGAACGTATACGTTCTTTTAGGCATTACTGCACTGGCAGGGTATATATACGACATTATTTGTGTCCGAGGAGAAGATATATGAAAAATTCGGATTACACAAAAATGAATACGTCAATCAATACTTCTTTGGCACATACAATCTAGGTGACAGGCAATTCTATGCAGAGTTTTTGGTACCCCTCCTACTGACCTTCTGTTTTATTTGGCTACTGCCAAAGTATATCTTTATTCACGCATTCATTAAGGAGCGTGAATATAAGCAACAAAAACTAAAAGTTCTTATCAATGACGATATTGAGATTCAGAAACACAGGGAGAAGCTGGCCAGCGTTAGCAAGAAAACTCTGAACGCAGAGAAGCAAGTTGCCAAACAAGAACAGGAGTTAGCCGAAATTGATCCGACCAAACTTTGGGAAGAAGAATACCAGCAGTTTATTAAGAGTGGGCTTATCAGTTCGTTAACTGACATCGTTGATTCTGTATATAACCATTCTGGATGCACAAAGAGTTACTCTGACGAGAATAGGGACTGGCAAGAAGTTGATATAGATAAAGACGCGCTGGCAATCGCGCACTCAAACGGATTAATCAATATCAGCAATGGTACTATTAGCCTCACCGACAAAGGCCGATATTTTGTCAAACAAGGCTACATGGACAAACTTCCTTAAAGACAGAGAAAGATTTGGATTACTGGATTGGTCTGGCGACTGATTTCAATAAAGTACAAATATGATAGATACATATGTAATAGGCCGTAAAAAAACCGCCCCTTATAGGAGCGGTTTTCGGCTTCTCGGTAGGCCTAACCTACATTTTGATTTCAGCGTCACAACCAGCTGGAAGGCTAAGGTTCATGAGGCTGTCGATGGTCTTTGGAGTTGGGTTAAACACGTCGATAAGGCGCTTGTGTACGCGCATTTCGAACTGTTCGCGACCCTTCTTGTACACGTGAGGGCTCTTGATAACTGTGTAAAGAGTCTTCTTTGTTGGAAGAGGGATTGGTCCGGCAATGGTGGCGCCGGTGCGAAGTGCCGTGTCTACAATCTGCTTTGTAGACTGGTCAATTACTTTGTGGTCGTAAGCCTTTAGGCGAATACGAATCCGTTGCTGTGGTTGCTTTGCTTCAGCCATTATGAAAAATCCTTTTTGCGCCCTGTTGACGCCCGGTGTCGTAACCTCTGATGGAATACTATAGAGAGTAACCAACCGAGTTCTCGACACAATTAATATAACAGAGGTGATTATACCTGTTTTTTCAAATAAATCAACTTATAGATGAGTCTGTTTCCGGGTATGGCGGTAAATAAGGAGCAATTATCTCAATGGCAACATCAGCTGCGTTAGCCCTATTTACTTTTCTGCCTCCTTGGATAGAGACGGAATTACACAGATGAAGACCAACAAGCATAATTCTACCAAGAGAGCGGACATCGTCTCCCAGTAGCGCTAACTCTGTTTGACGCATGGTCCTGCTATCTATAGGCTCTGCCCAAGCTTCGCCACGTTCTCCTACATTGAGTGGCATAACTAACCTCCGTGCTTACTTAGCACGTTCCATGGTATCACAATACTTCAGCTAAAGAAGTTAGTAATTCTACGCTGCAGTATCAAACCAATCAGGATAATCTTCCGCAAAATAACCACAAATACCTTGTCTAACTTCTGGAGCATTACCTTTAGTAACAACCAAAGGCCACCCTTCCTCACCTACAATAATTTCATACTGAGCATTCGGATCAGCACTAGCAATCACAGTATCTATACCATCCAAACATCTTAGAATACCCTCCAGAATACGATCTTCAGGAGACGCACCCTCTTTATTCCCTTCCATATAAACCCCCAGTAGTTCATGTAGATTACCAGGTTGATTACAAAAATAAAAGAGGATCGTGACCGACCCTTTTGTTTATATTTCATCTGATATAAAGTGAAAGCTTTGAGCTCTTATCTCCTCAAAGTAACGGTAAGCCCCTGCATAGCGGCAGCACGCATTCCCTTTAGATCGGCGGGAGGCAAGAAGA